>NZ_FOMF01000034.1:0-1096 GCF_900112535.1 Bacillus sp. UNCCL81
AAAAAAATATAGAATCGAGGTTTTTGTTTTGAGTCAATATGAAGCATTAAAAGACCAAATAAGTATTTTGGACCTGGCACCAGTAATTGCCGGAACTCAGCCAATTGCATTAAACAAAAGTAAAGGAGAATACAGATTAAACCCTTGTCCAATTTGTGGAGGGCACGATCACTTTACTATATATGCAAAGGATAATAGTTTTTCGTCCTTTAGCGATTGTTGCAAAGGTGGCGACGTTATAGCTTTTATACAACAAGTTAAACAAGTTGATTTTAAAGAAGCAATACGTATTTTAGAAGAATTTGCTCCTGCAGTTGCAACTCCTGAAAAACGAATAAGAAAAGCTTCATTTTCTGCTCCACAGGAAAATGAAATTCAAGTTGATCTAACCGAGTTAATTCATTCACTTGCAAAAAATGAAACTACATACTTTAAAGAACGTGGATTAAGTGAAAATATCATAAACGAATATAAGCTAGGTTATCACCCCCAGGGATTGAATGGAGTTAGTGTGAAAAGTCTCGAAATGAATCTAGGACTTCAACAAAAAGCTAGTAATGTTTTCTACTGCTATCAATACTTTTTACCAGTTTGGAACGCAGACGGAACGTGTACTTATTTTATTAGTCGAAAAAATGATGAACTATCCGAGGAAAAAGGACTTAATTTGAACAAGACTCATAATTTAAAAGGATTTAACGTCCGAATTTTCAATGATAGATACTTAGAAAAGGATTTTACCCAGGATAAAGTTATTTTCGTTACAGAAGGGATTTTCGACGCTTTAAGCTATGAAACAATTGGTCATAAAGCAATCGCACTAAACAGTGTCCAAAATAAAAATAAATTCGTAGAACTAGTTAAAAAGAATAGCGATCACTTAAAGAATAAGATTTTTATTTTAATTGCAGACAACGACAAAGCCGGACAAGGTATGTTGTCAATCGTGGACGAGTTAGAAGCCCTAGAATTGACCGTACACGTTGGAGAAATACCAATAGAATATAAAGACAGTAACGACTACTTAAAAGCCGAAAAAAGCCAATTTGAGCAAAATACCACTAAAATCATTAAACAAGCAACCTCTAATAATAAA
>NZ_FOMF01000012.1:0-107819 GCF_900112535.1 Bacillus sp. UNCCL81
AAAAATGAATATGATCTCACTTTAGACTTTTTTTCATAAAAAATAGGCGCCTATAAAGCGCCTATTTGCTGTTTTTAAAGAGCCTATAAAAGGACTATTGGGTGAAAAAAGGAGCCTATAAAGATCCTATTTAGCAATTTTTTAAGTACCCATAAAAACACTAGGCTTTGCCTAGTCCCACAACCTTGTTGGGGGCAGTTTTTCCTTATGCTCTTTCTTACGGACCTTGGTGGTAGCCCTTGCTGAGTTCATTCGTTATTTTTTTATGGTTCTTTACTCTTTTTTTCTTTTTTACCGAAGTCTTCGGTAAAAATATATATTCAATAAATAAAAGTAAAATATTATACTTTTACTTTTGTACTAGCTAACTTTTTTCTGAAAATATAAAAGTTGTTCCATCACCTTGTACTCTAATTTCATAAAGAGGATTATAGGTAATAAAAAAGGATCTTCCAAGTAGAAGATCCTTTTTCTGTAGGATAATCGATAATCTCATATTAATCAGTAAAATTAACCCAGACCTTATAAATTGGTGATTCATTTATGAAATCTTCTTCTGTGTGAACTTCGAAATTATTTAAAGCTAATTTAAAGGCAAGAACATACGCTATCTTACAATCAGGAGTTATATAACCATTGTAAATCCGTCCATGTATTTCATTTGCTAGTGATTCCGCCCATACTTCTGCTTCCCTTAGGGTTTCAAAAGTAACATTTTCATTATTCCATTTAATATTCATATCCAAAACCTCTTAGTCATTTTTAGATTGTATTTAAAATTTTAAATAAATTTAAATTCTACATCGTATATAACGATATGCTCCTTTGTCAGGATCACTTACACTATTTATTAGCCAATAAAAGTAAATAACATCATATTTTTTTAAAGTTCCTCCACCAGATTGTCCTTTGTAATTATAGTTTTTCAAACTACCGTGAAAATTATAAGAAGAAGAATAGTTTTTATGAGGACCATATGGTGGGTTTATTGCCTGACCATTTATTGTAGCAGTAGGCATCGAAACAGTTACTAATGAACCCAAATATGCTTGGGTTTCTGGTGTTAATAAAAACCCCCAAGCTAAAGAATAATAGTCACCTGAAACATGCGTAATTTGCATTGGAACAGTTGAAACAGCATGATAAAAAGTTCTAGAACAAGTAGGGATACCATCATCTGGAGGAGCAACAACTTCGGGTAAATATGTATAAGAGCCGTTGCTATATGTGTCCTGATCACTAATATTAAAATATATATCTTGTGAATAATCAACTTCGGGATACCATTCATTTTCAAATGGGTCTTGTAAAGGATCTGGATCTGGTTGTGGCTCGCAACCTATACAGTTTGGTTCAACTGATGCTGCAAAAGCAAAGCCTGGTAAAACCATTGTTAATGATAAAACGAAAGCAATAAATAATGATAATCTCTTCATAAACGTCCTCCCAAAATAAAATAATACGGTGCATTATTATAAATATTTTTAAAAAAAGTAAATATACTCAATCGAGAACACTCTGACAATATTTGAGCTAAATATATAGGAAATTTTAAAAATACCTCAAAAAAGATTATTAATTTCACACGAATTAAGAAATCTTGCAGATAGAAAATTGATATTAAAATTTAAATAATCCAATAGTCTTTTAGAATTAACTAAACACTTATTTTTAGAGTAAGCTATTTTATTTATTGAAAGACATTTCTTATGAATGTAATATACAAATCTAGTTTACATAAAAACAGTTATCGGTAATAAAAAAGGATCTTCACTTGAAGATCCTTTTTTATTACTCTGTTAGTTAATCTCTTTTTACTAATCCGAAAGTTGATATAAGTAAACCAAGTAACAATGAAACAAATCCAATCAAAGTTAAGTTAGATTCATTTATAAGAATTATTCCTAAACCTATTATAGAAAATTGAATACCAATTATCATAATCTTTAGCCCACTGTTACCTTTTACCAATGAATAAATAATTACTCCTATAACAATAACCAATATAGGCGTTAAAAATATTAAGGACATTTAAATTACACCTCTTTTTTTGGGAATTTTACCAGTAATTATATTGTGGTATATTCCGTTTTCGTTGCCTGTATTCCTTCAAAATTGAAAAATAACTTCTTATGGGAAATTGGTCATGAATCACTTTGAGATGAAATAACATAATAATGGTAATTTTTTCAAGTTACGGTAAGCTTTCATCAAATTAAATATTTAGTAACTAAGCCTAGACGGTAATTTAGTAATAAATTACTGTCTAGGCTACAAAGTTTCCGTGTTATAAATTAAAGGAGGCGAAAAAATGGTAAAAAGAAAAATTAGTAATTTAGTAGTTACAACAAGTATGATTTTGGGGTTGAGTTTGTTTAGTAATTCAGCGTTTGCAGCAGAAAAATCTCCAGAGCCAAAAAAGTTTGATATTGTAAAAGCAAAACATGATTTAGCAAATAAATATGCAAACCATTTTAAAGTAAATTTATCTAAAGATGAATTAGATACTAGAACTAAAATGGTTCAATATAAATTATCTAAATTGGCATCTTCAGAAATTACTCAAGAGGAATTAAAAGCTGAGTTACGTAAAGATGAAATTTATTTATTAGAAGTACCAGACAGTACCCCAAAAACTATTACGATACTGTCTTCACAAGGTTCAGATATTACAATGAACGCACCTTGGATTACATATGATTCAGTTACTAAACGATGGGATGTAACTGGTGGTGGTTATTGGAAAAATACTCATTGGTTTAATGATATTACAAATGCTTGGGTTGGATATGTAGGTGAAACAAAAAATGTAGGAGGATACGATTCAGTAGGAGTAACTTATTATAATACTAGTGGCACTTACAATACTTCTGTATTAAGTTCTTATGGAACTTGGAATGATGGCAATGGATGGAGCTCTAGTACTTCAAATCCAAGCCATGGTAATGGAAAATACGGTGTGGCGTTTGATTATCAAGATAAAATAAAGCTAGTAGATATACTTGGATTGATCGGTCCGGAAGATGCAACTTATTTAGGACATGGATTTTCAGCTGGTGTACAATATGATTCTAATTTTGCAAACTATAACGGAAAAGCACGAACTTTCTATGTTCATACTTGGAGTAATGCTTCAATTTCAAGTATAACTTTAGGAGTATCAGGAAAAACTTTTGGTGCTGATATTCAAATCACAAATTCTGCTAACAGTTTTACTATTTATAATGGTTCAGATGCTTCGTTTTAATCATGAATATAATATACAAATCTAGTTAACATAACAGTTCTTAACGGAAGTTGGTAAAAAGCCAATCCCTTACGCATCAAGGAATTGGCTTTTTGGTTTTTTCTTACGATATACTGTTTTTTATACATCGTTGATATTTATGGGCTGTAGGAGAAACTACCTTTATTTGATTCTCTGATTTTTGTATAAAATCCTGCATATTGTTTTAATTGGAATTTATTCACAGTAATACAATGGACTTTACGTCCCCATTCCTGGTCAATTTGATTGATTTACGGTAACGAATTCGAGAAAAATGTAAACATGTTACGGCGATGTCCTTTATCTTGATCAATAGAACAATCCATTAAATCCGTATATTGATGTATGTACTCTTCATTGCACCAAACCAGGTTTTCATTGTTTGACATACGAAAGAACCCAAAATGATTACAACATGTATCAATGCCTAGTAAAATTTCAGCAAGTGCTAGTCGAATATTTTCAGAGATTCGTTTTGCAGATTTTAATCCAATGAAATTTTTACGATTTGATATATATAAGGGCTTTTCCAATACAAAATCAACATGATATCCGTTTGTTGTTTCTAAAATAAATGTAGACATTCCAAGTTGTTTATCCATGGTTGCAAGGACGATTTCTCCTGGTGTAGACTCTTTTGAATCACTATCCACAACAAAACAATTAATTTATTGAAAATTCTTCTCTTCATGTCAGTCTATTTTGTAAGAAAAACCTGGGAGTAGTGTTGCTTTTCCTCATACTGATAAGTTTATACTACTTTTTTTGAGAAAAAAATTTCTGATTGTTGAATTCAAATTCAATCTTACCAATTTGATTCAGTTTTAAATAGGCGTCAAATTCTTTACCTGATTTTCCTTTTAATCCTTTAATTAGTCCTATTTTCTTTCCATTTAATAACTTTTGAGCATTTGAAGTACTAATGGATTTTCCTAAAAATGTTCCAGGAATCAAAAACTTACAGCCATCTTTATATGTTGTGCAGCTATAAAATGTTTTTCGATGAACGATTGAACCTTTTTTGCATTTCGGACATTGACCAATCTCGTCTGCTTTTTGTACTGTTTCAATCCCTTTATTAATGGAATCGGAATTAAGTTGTCCCGGAACTTCGTTAATTAAATTCGTTAAAAACTTTTCAATGTTTGATAAAAAGACATCTTGTGAACCTTCACCACTCCCGATTTTATGAAGATAACCTTCCCATTTTGCAGTCATCGAGGGGCTTGATAACAAATTCCCTTCAATTGATTGGCATAGAATTTTCCCTTTTTCGGTGACGCTAACAATATTCTTTTTCACTTCAATATAACCATGTTTCTTGATTGTTTCGATGATCCCAGAACGAGTTGCTTCCGTTCCAAGCCCTTCCACTTCTTTTAAAATCTCCATTTCTTCTTCATTTTCAACTGATTTACCACATGTTTTCATCATTGAAATCAATTGACCTTCTGTATAAGGTTTAGGTGCGGTTGTAGTTCCTTCTTTTAATTTCACAATACTTACTACTCTTTCGTTTATTTGAAATACTGGTAAGGCTTGTGAGCCTTCATTTTTCGTTTGATTCTCATTTTTTTCGTTATTTTTAAATAATTCTTTCCAACCTTTACTTATTTCTGTGTTGCCAGTCGTCTCAAATTCAAGACCTTTGACATCTGTCACGACTTTTGTCTCCTCATAAATGTAATCCGAATGGAACATTGCAAGTGTTGTTCTTAATACTTCAAGGTATATATTCTTTTCGTCTCCTGTTAAGTCTTGTAAATTACTTTCAGAAGGAATGGTTTTAGTTGGAATGATGGCGTAATGCTCCTGGACTTTCGAACCGTCAACATAACGTTTGTTTGGTACTTTTGAATAATCAAATTGTTGTCCAACAATCTTTTGATAGTTTTCTACATTTGAGACCAGATAATTGTATTCATTCTCTGTGATGAGTTGCATATCTGTTCTAGGATAAGTGACTAATTTCTTTTCATATAAAGATTGCATTGTTTTTAGAACATTCGCAGGGCTCGTTTTCCACATTTTATTCGCAGATGCTTGTAAAGTTGAAAGTGAATGTAATTTTGGTGACTTAGTGCGCTTTTCTTTTTTTGTGATTAACTTTACAAATCCTTCGTTTTGTCCTGAAATATGATGTTGATTTAATATTGCTTGTACTTCTTCTTTTTTCTCACTTTTAATCTTTGCCTTTCCCCTAAAATTACCGTTGCCAACGGTAAAATCCCCTTCAATCTCATAGAAAGACTTTGGTTTGAAGTTATCTATTTCTAATTGTCGTTGATAGATTAGATATACTGTTGGACTTTGAACCCGGCCAATCGAAAAGCTATCTTTTAAACCTTTTTGTTGAAGTAATAACGTATATAAACGGCTGCCATTAATGCCAACCAACCAATCAGCAATTTGTCTTGTTTTTGCTTCATTGTATAGTAGTAGATCCTTTTGATTATCATGTAAATTCGCAAACCCTTTTCTTACTTCATCAACTTCTAATGAATTGATCCATAACCGTTTGATTTGTTTGTTTTTAACACCTGTTAAGTTCAAAATTGAATTGAAAATGTTTGCTCCTTCGCGGTCTATGTCGCAAGAATTTATGATAGTATCTGCTTCTTTAAATAACTTTTTAACGGCGTTAAATTGTTCTGATTTTCCGTAAGCTATTTTAAATTCATATTGTCCTGGAAGAATCGGTAAGGAGGATAAACTCCACTTTTTCCACTCCTGGTTATATTCTTCAGGTTGTTTTAGCTCAACTAAATGTCCAATTCCCCATGTAATAGTTGCTCCGTTTGGAAATGTGCTGCATGAATTTAATTCGATGGATGTTTTCGTTCTATTTTTTACTGAAAAGGCCTCGGCGTAGGCTTTTGCTTGTGATGGTTTTTCGGCTAAAATGACCACTCTGTTCATTTATATTACTCCTTTTTTTATTAACCCTTACGGTACGTGATATTTTCTTCTAATAAGATAAAGAAAGACTAATTATAAAATGAAATCAGTCTTTCTATTTTCATCTTTCTAATACTAATTCGGTATTATTTTTCATGTTTAATTGCTTCATATTGGCTATTTTCATTTGCTTTTTTAATTGGTCATTCCAATCTTTCTCACTTGGAAGATCCACTTCAAGTACAGATGGCTTTACTAATTTCTTAATGGTTTCTATAAAGTTCAAACCAGCTTCATCATTATCAACCGCAAGTACCCATTTCTCAATGACATGTCCTTCTTTTTTGGCATCAATATGCGATTCAACGATGGTTTTAGGCTTTAATCCATCCATACTCACTAATCGTACATTCGTTAAGTTGTTTTGTTTAATGGACCAATAGGACAATAGGTCAATTGGGCTTTCAAACGCAATAACCTTTGTTGGTTTACCAATATCAATCGTAAATCCACTATGCTCTTTTCCATTCGGAAGTATTTGTTTGAAACTGCCTCTCTTATTATCCATTTTGATTGTCCCTTGACGGTTAGCCCCTACTACTTCGCCTTTACCACCCTGTTCTTTCCACTTAAAGACGACATTTTTCCGTTGATCCTGGACGATAAATTCATTCGTTATTAACCAATCCACCAAGCGAGGATTGATTTTACGTTCATTTACTAAGTAGTTTTGTATTGCGTCTGTCTCTTTGACATCTAAAAAAGCAGGATACCGAAATGGCCCCTGCTTTTTGTTTAGTTCAATTTGACGTTGTTCTCTATTTTTTTCGTTATATTTTAAGTCATTAATTTCTTTCACTGCTTCTGGAAAGGTTAATCGATAATACATCATCGCAAAAGAGATAGCTCCTACGCCCTTCTTTTGCTTACTATTCCAATAATAGAGATTATCCTTAAAGACAAGCGAATCATGTTCCTGGTGGCGATAATAACTGGCTCCACTCTCTTTCTTTAGCTGTTCGCCTTTTGCTTCTAAATAATCGATTAAATGAATCTGTTTAGCGCTTAAAATCTCGTCTGATGAGACATATTTTGACGTTGCCACCAACTAATCCACTACCTTTCCATTTCATGTGCGAATGGTTTCGCAAATGATGTTTGTAGGCTATGATCCTTTAAAAGAGCTGATACCTTTTCTTCCATCTTTCCAACTGTAGTTTTTGTCATGACACCAGTTGACAGTAACGTTTCTTTTGACTGATAGTACGCGTTTTCGGCATTTAAACGGTCAAGAATCACCTCTTCTGTCAAAGGGCCATTTTTTTCTTTTTGAAGCAAGATAAGATACGTTGTGTAGTCTGTTTCTAACGTATGGATTTTCTCTTGATCTTTTTTGTGCAATTCATTATAAAAATTAGAAGTTGTTCTTTCACGAATACCATTTACGTCTTCTTTCTTGTAAAATTCTTCTTTCATCGCAATATGAGTAAACTTATCAACCATCCATTCATTTTCTTCAGAACGAGTACTTCCATATGCACGAAGTCCTCTATTTATCTCAGTTGTTGCTTGTAAACTTTCAACTACATACTGTTCAATTTGTTTTTTTACATGTTCTTTTGTTAAGACTGGACCAGCTTCTCTATTTACTTGTATATCCCATTTAGACTGCATATACTCAAGATCTTTTTTGTGTGAAGGATGGTTCTTTAACTCATCAACAATCGATTTGAAAGATCCATCTCCGAAATCAATTCTGTCCATTGCTCTTACGATCATTTCACCAGTTTCATTAGGGTATAGATAATGGACTCTCGTTTTTTCATACCCAAGATGATGCTTTGCTTCAAACTCAGCTTCTTGTAAGACATTATCCAATTCTTTCAAAGGCATTAATTGCTTCGTAATGACTGCTTCACTCCAAACAACATATCCCATTGGCTCTGTGATGTGTTTATCAGTGATGATAACTTTATCAGAACCGAGCATTCTTCCATCAAACTGATTAATTTGTTTAAGAATTTCCTTGTCATCTGTTAATTCGTACATACCTGGTTGATTAAAGAGATTGAGATAGTTTTGATCTGTAAACACTCGTTGGATCTGTTCATCCGTCATATCCTTAATAGGAACTAACTCAGCTTTGGACATGTTATTTTGAACATAATAAAAATGACCATAACGTTCTCGAATTTCTTCAAGAGATAGGTCATTTTCATTTTGTACTTTATGGGCTACTTTTTCTCCCCCATACAGTAAGTAAGTTTCACAAAGCTCTTTATATAGTTTTGGTTCTTGAATGTAAATTTGTTTTGCGATGGATGAAAACGGCTGGTTCTCTTCCATTTTTGACATCATAAACGTTTGAGGTGTATAGATATTTCCCTCAACGTCGATCACTTTATATTTTACTGATACATCAAAACATTCATTATTTTTCAGTCTAAGGGTACCATCTTCATTAATCGTTTTCTGTAGCTCCTGGTTAAACTGAAATAAGAAGTCATTCGCTTCTTTAAAGGTCATTTCTGTTCCTTGTTTTACTTCATTTATGTCTGAGTACTCAAAAACGACTTTCGGTTCTAGCGTTTCCTCTTTTTCCTGTCCTTGATTTCTTTCTTGTACTAACCCTGATTCGATTGTTTCAATAAACGAATGGGCAGTTTCCTTTACTTCATCTAACAAACGAATTTTATCTTCGAATTTTGATTCATCTTGAGTGTAGTAGTGAATGTATTTTAAGCTATATTCAGATGTATCTAGCCCTAGGTATGAAGCTACTGTGAATGCAGTTAATTCTGCCTGGAACTCTCGTTCATGTTGATTATAGTCATTTCGCTTTTCCAAGGTATGAAGAACAGCATGAACTAGTTCATGTATCAAAGTCTTTACATTTTGTAGTTCACTGTTTCTAGGATTTAAGGCGACTTGTTTTAATTCTGAGTAACAAACACCCTTTGCTGCACCTAACTCTTCATATGGTGCTACAATTTTGATTCCGTTAGTATCAGCAATTTTTTCTAATGCTTGATAGACTAAATCATAATCCTTTACTTTGCCCTCTAACCATCTATTTGGAAAAAGCTTTGGTAAATCCTCAGCCCTCGCATTTGTTTGCGCGATATCGAACACATGCGTAATAGTATAATTTAATTCTGTATAGATTTTGATTTTCTTTTCTTGAATCAATCGTTTTTCTTCTTCTGTTGCTTTACTAATTGGGATCTTCGGTCCATTTTTCTCACGTCTGAAGTAGTCAAATTTCATTGGTTTGAAGATCTTAATGCCTTTTTCACCTTTGTTGACTGTGAATCCACTTTTCTTCCAAAATTGAAAATTCCCAACAGCTTCTGCCCCTGGGAATTGATTTTCGATTAACGCTGCATTTCGATTCGAAAAATTGTAGAATTTCGATTTAAATAGTAGGTACTCTTTTAATTGTTCAGATGAATGAAAATAGAAATCTACTTTTTGGTTCAATTGTTCTGTTAGATCATGTATCTCTTTTTGTCGTTCTTCAGAGGTTTTAGGTTGATACGCTTTTATCGCCATTTTTAACAATCCTTTCCATTTATTTTTATATTACTCTACCCTCTTCATCAACTTCATAACTATCGTCGCCCTGTAATTCTTCTAAGTTCCATTCAGAAGGTATTGGTAAATCCTCTATTAATGTTTTTGAATTTTCATCAAATGGAATAATTAACTCATCTTCACTTAATAATTTAAAATGTAACCATTTCACTTCATCTGGCGTTAATGGAATCACAAAATCTTCCTTTCCTTTTGATAAGATTACCTCAGTTTCCCCTACCATTTTGACAATTCCTAATGATACTGTCATGTTATTGCCCCCTCCTTTTTTTGATATTTTTCTTCCCAATCAATTTTTCTTTGTCGTTTATTTTCTATTCTCTCTTGAACAATATTTTCAGCTGTTTTAATTGCAGCCATTTTTATATCTTCAGTTGTGATAATGTCAGGAATATCCTGATGATAGATTAATCCATTGAATAGTTCGATTAAGATTTGAGTATTTCGATCTGTATTGTTTGTCCCTAGTCTGACTCGCTTTAACTCTTCTCGTATATTTTGATTAATCGAATCCGTTAATATCGTCATGACAGATTTAGAAATATGATTAAGTGACCATTGTTCTCTTCTTAGCCGTTGATGATCTTTAATCAAAAATGCAACTGCATCTCCGTTAAATCCAATATTTTGTTCTCTTTTTATTTCTTCAATATAATCCATTGCATCTTCATTGAGTGATACTCTAAATTGTTTTTTTTCCTCTTTCATTCAATTACACTACCTTTCAAATTCAATTTCTTGTTGTAGACGTTGATATGCCATTTGATTCTTCCAATTTTTATATTCACTATTTAACATGCGATCAATGCCATACTTCAATTGATTTAAACCAGCATTTCTTTTCAAATTCTCTCTCTTTGAAGAACCTTTTTTAAGCGATTCTTCTAATTTTTTTTGAGCCCTATCATACTCTTTTATCTCTTGTAAAAAAGCATTTCCTAAGCGTTTATATAGTTCATTTACCTTATTCTCCTTATAATTCTCATATCGTTTTGCATTTCCTTCTCCGTAAGTTTTTTTATAGACTTCAACTTCTTTATCTAATTTTTTGAGAAGATCTTGAAAGTCTTTCTTGTGATATTTTCCGATATATTCTTTTGATAATTTGTCTAACATTGGTTTCACTTCTGATATCGATTGATAGCCATATGACCACTGTCTACGATCATTGGGAAGTCTTTTATAGATTGCGAGAAAATCTTTTTTAAAGGAACGATTCTTAAATGAAAAAGTACTGTCTTTCTTTTTTGAATCGACAATACTTTTTCGAATGATGTCATTAATTTTCGTTTGTTGATGAGAACGATCCATTATATTGTTAATGACTTTTGATTTCATCGTGTCTAATGATTTTAATTTCCGTTTCCCTCTTTCTTTCGTTGGTTCAGGTTGAACTGTTGCGATATGAATATGAAGATTTTGCGTGTTGTAATGAATGGCTGCTGACCAATATGATTTATCTTCCATGTTCTCTTTTTTTAACATCTCATTCATCGCTAGACGAACAACATCTTTCATTTTTTCTTCATCAACAACATGCGTCTTTGAATCATACAATCCATGTTCTTCTAACCATTTGTTGTCAAAACTAATAACATCTTGCCACATGATACTTCCTTTATCATAAGCATTTTGAAAAATATTTTTAACTTCGAGTTTCTCTTTATCATCTAAATGATTTGTGTTACTCGTAAACAATGAAGACGTCTTTTCTGGGTTGCCCATATAGTCCATATAGGAATCAAAATGTTTTAAACGTTCGTTTGTTTGACCTACCACATTTACTTCTTTTTCAATTCGTTTTTCCAAGTAAAGAAGATAGTTTTGTTTCCGTTCGATTGTTTCATCTATTTTTACTTGTTTTGGTTTAACAAGCAGTCTAATCTGTTTTGTGGTTAACTCTAAAATTTTTTCTTCAATCGCAAAATCTAGTTCATACGATTTATGATTTTGAACTAATTGATTAAAGGTATCTTGTAGTTCTTTTTTCTCTCTAAAACTAAAAATTCCAGACTGAAAAGCAAATAGTTTTTGTACCGAGTTTAGATCATCCAAGTAGTCTTGATACTCATTGTATAGTTCTTTTTTAGCTGACAGTTTATTGATTTTTTCTTTTTCACTTTTAACATTTTCTTTCAATCGCTCAATTAAAAGTTCTTTCTCTTGAATAAATTTTTTTTGATTACTTTTTTGAAGAACAAGACTCTTTTGACTATAGCTCGAATAGTCTTCATACATTTCATTTCGCTTTGCTTCATCACGATCTACGTAATCAATATAGGTTTGAAAGGTGGTATTACTAGGTAACACAAATTTTGATTTCACGATTACACTTGCTGCACGATTCGTTGTTGCCATGTAGTCATCACTCTTCCATTAATTCTGTAATGATATTTCGTAAATGCCCAACTTCAAGACTCATCAATTCCATCATCTCAATATTTTTCACAATTAGTTGTTCATATCTTTTTTCACGTTCATCTACTTCAGGTGTTACTGCAATTTTAGTTAAGATTGAACATAATAATTTATCTCGTGAGATTGAACTTTTCTTTGCCATCTCATCAAATTTTTTCACAATCACTGGATCTAGATTTCTAATTTTTATTTCCATTTCTATACTCCTTTTTTGTTAATGAACTGAATATGGCCAAACACTAAAACCGAAGAGAAAGAGCATAAGGAAAAACTGCCCCCAACATGGTTGTGGGACTAGGCAAAGCCTAGTGTTTTCTTGGGTACTCAAAAAATCGCTAAATAGGCGCTTTGTAGGCGTATTTTTTTGACCGATAGTCGCTTTATAGGCTCTTTCAAAATGCGAAATAGGCGCTTTATAGGCTTTTTTGAATTTTAGAAATTAAAGAGAAGAGAAGTAAAAATCACTTCTCATCTTACAATTTCCCACTTAAATTGCTCTCTCTTTTTTTCAATTCTAGCTTCTCAATTTTTTCATTTAATAACGTTATTTTTTCTTCAAACTGTTTCTTTTTTTCACTTGATTCATTGATTAATTGTTGGTATCCATCAATGATACTTTGTGTTTCTGCCTTCTCATCTTCTGTTTGATAGATAAGTTTCTCTTCATTGTTTTTGATTTCATTTTGAATAGTTTGTTGCTTTGTTTCTTCATTTTGGATATCATTTTTAGCCTTTTTAATTTGAAGATTTGTTTCTTCAATGAGCACATCAGATAGATAAACTTCATACTCTTTATCTGTTTTTACGTCAATTTTTTCTTGTTTTACTTTTCGTTGATCTACGTAAAGTGTTGTTAAAACTTGTTTATGTTTCTCCGATTTTTGATGACTCGTTTGTTCCATTTCATTAAACTCATCATCCGTTTGTTTGATGACATCTAATGCTACTTGTTGAAATTCATTTGATAGTCCATAGATTTTTAAGACGTAAATTTCATCATCATTAAACACCGTTTTTACTTGTAAACCATTCGAATTTCCGTTTCGTTGAAAGACATTAAATAGCACATCATTCTCCAGATTTTTGATATCTTTCGTCAGAAGTGTGACTTCCATTTCGTTCTTCGACGGATCATACAACCATGATTGAATGATGACCGAACCACTACCTGGAATCGATAATTCTTCATTGATTGTTGTATTTCTAATTGGTATCTTTTCAGTAAAAATGAATTTTGAAGATAAAAAAAATGAGAATCCTAATGTCACAAAAAGCAGGATTCCCATAAAAAAAATAGATGATTTTTTTCGCAAGTTCACTCGATCTCGTTTAAACATCTACCTCGTCCTTCTCTGTTTATTTTGTTGAATCACTAACATCTTTAATGTTTGTCGCTATCCACTTCTCACCCATTTTCTGAAAAGAAACAACGACAATTAAGTTTGTTTTATCGACATTTCCAGTCGCAACAACTTTCAATTGATGCGTAAACGTAACCATCACATCGACTTGATTTTGATTCGGTTTTAGTTCTTGAACATAATATCGTTCGTTTGAAATGCTTGTCTGAATTTGGTCCTGGTACGTCGTATCTGCCGGGAAAAATCGTTTCCATAATTCATTCGTCATGATATTTTCCGCAGCCATTCGGCGTTCAGAATACCCTTCTTTTTGTTGAACATAAGCTGAGTGAACAAATAATTTTGCATCTTCGATCATCGCTTGATAATGCTTTTCTCGACTAGTAGGAGAAAATAAATTTACTTCTTCTTTCATTTTCATGTTTTTATTTTGAAGAGAAATATTCTGTTCTTTTAATTTAGATAGATTGCTATTTTCTTTCTGTTGATGAACAAAAAAGTATAAATTTATAGCTGTTAGAAAAATAAGTAAATAGACTCCTAGCCATTTTATTAGTTTAATCGTATCCATATTTCACATCCTAATTATCAAAATTGGCCACTCGTCCATAAGCATATAAATGTGATTTCCAGTACGAATTAGTTAAATCAGTTTCACCTACTCCTACGCTATGAGTATCATACATTTTTCCATTTCCAATATAAATGCCGACGTGTGTTACTGTTACACCAGCGTTATATGTTCCACTAAAAAAGACTAAGTCACCAGGTTTTAATTGAGCTTGTGTGATCTTAGTTGAAGCTTTATATTGTTCATTTGCGGTACGTGGAAGATTCACATCAGCTTCTTTAAAAATCCATTGCATAAGAGAAGAACAATCAAATCCTTCTTCCGGATTGTTACCTCCAAAGACATAAGGCATGCCTTCATATTTGTATGCTTCTGTTAAAACTAGCTTTAATTTTCCACTCGCATTTGCAAGTGCACTTCCATCATGTAAAGGTAAACTATCAAGTGCTGCAACACTCTTTGTATGATAATATTTTAATACTGCATCTACATATAAGGGATCTCCATAACAGGCTCCCGTTGGGACTGAATCACCTCGAACACAAGAATAATTCCCTGTGTATGCTAACTGACTATACATCATTTGCGAGAACTCAATCGCTAGTTCTTTCGAGTATTTACCACCGTTTTTTTCTTTTGCATAATCAATAAAACCTCCGCCAAAGTTGTAAGACTGAAGCCCTAGCAATACGTCTTGTCCTGCACTTTCCATTACATTTTTGAAATGTTTTACACCTTGTGTGATGGACGCTTGTGGTGAAGTAATACAGCCAATATAACCACACAAGCTCTCTGAAGATTGCATTGGATCACTTCCTCTACCAGCACTTTCTTGCATCATTAAGGCAAGAATTAGGTCTGTATATTGAGAGATTCCGTTGGCCATTGCTTCTCGGTAAATATCATCGCGATAACCTTCTACTAATTCATTTAATGGCGCACTTCCAATCTCAAATCCTGTTGTATCGAATGTTATTCCGAAATCTGTTCCTTGTTGTGAAGTGTTGTTGACGAGTACAGTAAAAATCCCCATAATTAGCACGAGCAGGCTAACAATGAGGATCGTGGCACCATATACATAAAACTTTTTAGGAATTAAATTTAATATAAAGTGCATAGCATTATGCACCCCCACCAAACAAGTCTAATTCTTCTTTTGACACATCTACTTTTAATTTGATGTTCTTTACACCTGAGATACTTAAGAAGATTTCTCCTCTATTTAAATAAGGAATTTGAGCTAATTCACTCTCTGTTAATTGGTTCACAAAGACTTCTTGTAGCTTCTTCAATGATTCGGAATCTTGTTCCGCAATGATTTTATATTGTGTTAAACGAAATAGATTTTTTACTTTTTCTGCTGCACCTATATCCGCATTTTCAGGTACAAAGTCAGTGATTAAGTGACTCGCAAAGAAGATGCCACCGAAATATTTACGTGCTTCCCTCATAAATCGTTCAATGTACTCCACACCATGTTCAGACCCTTTTCGAGTATTGATGATGTGATGAGATTCATCAATTAAGATCAAATAACGAATGGCATCTTCGAAGCGTAATTGCTTCTTATTAAATGCTCGAAACTGAGGAGAACCATTGTATAACATCCCTTCCCACAACATGTTCATGAGATTAAACAACTGCGCTTGAAAGATTTCCGGCTTCATCGCAGACAAGTGTCGAAGTGGAAATGAAGCGACTTTTTCTTTGTTAATATTTTCGATACTGGAATGACCATTAAATAGTTGGCCATAAGTCGTTACCATGTTATCAATGTTTAATTCAATATCACCTAATCGCTTAATTCGATCTTCACTTAAGTTCGTTCGAAGGACTTTTTTATCAAAATCACTGTATAATTCGTCTCGTACATACGAAAGAAAATCTGAAAAAATCGGATACTCAATTGCTTTTTTCTTTGTAATGTCAATCGACGCATCTTCACTCCATAAATCTTTTAACACATATAAATTTCGTAAAAGATTTTCATATTCTTTAAGCTCTGTATCAGGAGCATTTGGATTTAAAAAACGATAAAAGACGTTTAATTTACTTAAATGCTGTCTAAAACTACCTTCTTCATTGACTTCACCATCTTCATCGATTGCAGTCGCATACACTTGAAGAGGATTAATTAACCCTTCACTACCATCTAATGCGACTATTTTACCTCCTAATTGTTTAACTAGCCCTTCAAATTCACCAGTAATGTCTAAAATGCGTGTATAGTAGCCTTTAATCGCATTATCTAATGCAACTTTCTTTAGTAATGTCGATTTCCCAGAACCCATTTTACCAATCATTAACGCATTGTAATGCTTTCTTCGATTGTCACTATGAAATAAATCCCAAATGACATTACCTTTTGTAGCTGTTGTCCCGTAATGAGTGCCGTAAGGATCATCTAATGATGTGAAATGAAAAGGATATCCACCTGCAAGAGAAAGAGATGGAATCTCTTTTCCTTTTCGTTTATTCGTATACTTCAACTGTGTCGAGTAACTTGTAAAAAGTCCCTCCCATTCATATTCTTGTTCATTTAAGAAGATACTTCCACGGAAGTTCTGAGCTTCTAAGTTTTCAATAACATCCTTTGCGTTTCTCTCGATTTCATCGAGTGTTTTTGCGCTAATATAGAGACGTAGATGAATTCGTTTCATGACTTCACCTTGTGTAATGGCATCATACATTTCACTTAACTCCTGGAAACTTTCCCTGGCATCGATGCGATCAATATTATCTTTTGCAGTGGCGTGTCGAACGTTTTGTTCAGCCATCGACTTATTAATCGAGTCGACAATTTCTTTTCGATTAGGTGTTGAAATATCAATGGTCGCAACAACATTGGGCATGTTTAAAATCGGCTCTAACCACATATCACTGACTAATGTATTGTAATCATATACATGGATGCATGTTTCATAACCATCACCTTTTCGAATGAACGCTTCTTCAAATTTAATCCCACCTTGCGGTTGTATTTCAGCTACTAGATACGGATTGTAACCATTCTTTTCTTTATCTGTCAGATTTGTTTCCCTTTGTTTAACCCGTGAAAACACTGTTGTTAAAAGTTTCATTTCATCCTCACCCTTACTTAGTCTTTGAATTTAAATTGTTCAGCTTGTACAAAATCGCTATCTTCTTCTCCTCACTTAAAAGACTGATTGGTGTTGTCCGTTGTAACAATCGTTCAACTTGAATGGCTTTATTCTTTAAAGTAAATTCACTTTCTGAATAAAGAAACAAGTAATATTCTCGATTCGTGCGATTCTTTTCAATAAATCGTAATTCCTCTAGCTTTTTCTTTAAAAAAGGAACATACAGTTGGTTATCTGTACGTTCTAGTTTTCGTTGGATATGTTGTTGTTGAATGGTTGTGTCGACAGGAAAGTTTAACGGTACAATCTTCATATCTTCTAAATACGACTGTAAGAAAAAGGCAAATGAATAGATGTTTAGATTTTTATCTTCTTCATTTAACGAATACACATCTTTTGTGGTTAACTGTAGAATCTCCATGAATTCGCCATTTCTCAGTTCAATAAATCCATTACCTGTTAGATCAATCACTGGAATGATGTCTGCAATACTCTTTTTAATGATTGGTTTATCTTCATTCTGTTTTTTCTTCATCATTATTTGACTTTCATCAAATATAGCTGGTGTACTCGTTACTGGATTATTTTTTTCAACGAGTGAAAGATTGACCGTCTTTTCATTCAAACTCACTGGTTCTCATTCCTTTCGTTCGTAGGATCATCGATCGCACAATACGTCTCTTTTTTTCTTGAAGCAGCGATTAACACAGCTTGATACATCCGTTTTTGAGGGTTTGTGTATGGACGTAGTATGAAAACAAGTCCGACAATACCAACAAAGACATAAAAAAATTGTTTTAAGGAAGTTATAACGAGATTCCCCAAAACCATTGCCCCTAGTAATAAACCCATGATGAAAAATAGATCAAATAGGTAAATTGCTTTATTAATTTTTAATTCAGAAGTAACCTCTTTCGGAATCCGATAATTCGCCATATTATCTCTCCTCATTTCGACTATTTCGATGTTTATCTCGATAATTTGCGATGCTATTACGAAGCGCTGATCCAGTATTTTCACCTATCTTATATGAACGTTGAACACTTTGAACAGGTTTCGCTTGAGTGAATCGATCTCTTATCACTTGGCCAACATGTCTAGTTTCTTGCATAGGTTTACGACTATTGGCACTAGCTGGACTTATTTGTTGCCCGTTTTGGTTTGATGAAACAGATGAATTTTTCATTGGCTCGTTTGTACAAACACTCGATGAAAGGTGATTACTTGTCGTTTGCGCTGGTTGACTATTATTCATTTCTTTCTGTAATCCACTTTGGACATTGGATTGTTCATCTGACCTTACACTTGCGATTGAATTTTCTTTATCCATTTCTTGATGTAGGCCATTAGTTGAGGCGTTTTCAACTGACCCTACTTGGCTTTCTATATGAGAAGTTAAAGAATTATCACCACTTGCATTCATTTCTACGTGTAAGCCAGCTGGTGAAGATTCGCCGCCCAATTGTCCTGGTTCGTTCGCCATTTCTGAAGATAATGAATTTGCATCACTAGCATTCATTTCTTCATGTAAACCAATTGGTGTAGATTCCCCTAACTGCCCTGGTTGGTTTTCCATTTCAGAAGATGGTGTATTTACACCACTTGCATTCATTTCTTCATGTAGACCGATTGGCTGATTTGGATTATTATGTGCCTGTTGTTGATCCATTTCTTGATCGAGGAATGAAGCAACTTGTCCCATTCCTGCATTCGCTTCTAAGCTAGCCTGTTCGTTATTTGTTTCATTTATTTGTTTGTCATCTTTACTATTTTGAGTTAAATCATTTTGATTGTTCATCGTACCATTAGAATCTTGATTAGTTGATAAATTCATTTGATTAAATGATAGTCCTTTCGCAGCACCAGCCATACTTGCAACTGTATTAGCACCACCTTGTGCCAAAGACTTTGTTAAACTTGTAATACCTTTAACTCCTTTACTCATACCTTTCGCAGCACCATATGCACCTGCAAGTGCTCCCCAACCTGATTTGAGACCTGCATCAATTCCAAATAATCGCTCAACGATATTTGGCCCATCAACCACAGCTAAAGAGAATGAGAATAATGCAATTACATAGGCAATTCCATCAAGTTTTTGCGTAATAAAACCAGTTCCGATTGTATAAATCTTAAGCGACATAAATATCATGATGGTTGTAATAAAGATATTAAGGATATTTTGAATAACTTGTTTCGTCTTTTGGCCTGAATGGATATCGGCTGACGCAATGATGGTAGCCAGTACATAATTGAATGTTAATTCAAAAAATAACTTAGCTAACTTAATCGCAATTGTCAGCATGGTAAACGCCATAACCCCTAACGTGATTGCAATCGTCCAAAAGTTCCAATCCCAACGGTAATAATTTTCATCGAACGTGAACAATCCTTTATCTAATTCGACTTCTTTTGGTGTACCACTATCTCCGTAACTAAGTTTATTTTCAAAAACATACTGCCCGTTTTGACTCAATTCTTTATTATTATCAAATTGAAAATCTTTATTAATTGGTTCTGTTATCGAAATGTTTAATATATTATCTTTTGGAATCTTATTTGGTTTATCTAAATTCACTGTTTCCCAATTAGTTAAATCGTATTGTGAAACATCCGTTATGTTGTCCTTTACAATTTGTTTCGCAATGGATTGAGTACCTGAAATTCCAAAACCTTCAATTGCCTGGTCTGTAAATTTATTTGTCTTTTCCATCCCTGTTCCTAAAATTGTAAAAACAACAAGAGCCATAAAGATATTCACTACAATGGCTTCTCGATTCACTTTTTTTTGAAACATTATTAAATAACCTAAATATAAAAGAGAAAAAGCCATTAACGTAATCGATAATGGCTTTAAGAGATCAATTAGATCGTGTATTTGATTGTCTGTGAAAAATAATTTTAACTTTAAAATGGAATCCGTTACATTCGATAGTGAATCAACTAACCAAACTAAACCATTAATAATTAACCATCCAATAATTCTAAACATATAATTAATTGGATTTGAAATTTCTAGATGGTCTGAAAATTTTAATAAAATTTGGGCCGTTTCATTCATTACTCATTCTCCTTCACATCCTGAAGAAATTGATTGATAGCTAAATCTACTTGTTCTTTTTCAAATTTCTCAAGATCTACAGTAGATTTTACGGTACCTTCTTTATAGTAAACAATCGTTCTAGATATTTGATGAATATATTTGCTATAAAGATCTAAACCACCATCAATAACATAAACATTAAAATGTTTTTCCTTCCCCACTTTAGTTAATTGATCTAAATATCGTTTTTCTTGTTCAGGAAACGGACGCTTTACATAAACAAATCCGTCTTTTTTACCATCTACAAACTGTTGATACTCTTTTACATCAATATTAATGATTTTTCCCTCTCCATTAAAAGGGGTCTTCCCGCAAGCTGTTAAAATGATGGTTAGTAAACAGAGCCCTATCATCGCTGTTAGTAGCTTGCTAATCTTTTTTTTCACTTTTCCTTACCTCCAGTAGTTAACTATTTTCATATTCATTAATTAAAGCTTTGTATTTATCAATCACTGCCGTATAGATATTCATCTTGATTTGATTCGTTTCTCGTAAATTGACTAGTAAATCATTAAAATCAAGAATATTCATAGTCCGAATATCACTTTCATGTTTTTCAATGAAAGAAATTAAGCTATCACCTTTGAAAAACGTTTGAATATCCATTTGTCGCCAATCTGTTAGTTTAGGCTCTGCAGGATCTGACGTATCAGGTTGGTGGGGTTCTTCTTGGTTCGATTTAACATATTGGCCAAGTTTCTCATCTAAATCTTGAAATCCTTCCTCAACAGGGTTTCTATTACTTCCGTTAAAATTAACGATTAATTTCTTTAAATTCACATCTGCATGCAAGCAACGAATATCAATGTCATTGATTGATTTGTCCGTATCAAAGTCCTCAGATAGGTACTCCCATCTATACTTCATTGCCGTTTCTTTCGAATTAAAGATTGGATAAGGTGTAATACGGTTTCGATTTAAATCTTGCCGTTTGATAATCCGAATAATAACGGTTTCAGCTTCTTGAAGTTGCATTAACTCTACTGATGTCAATAATCTTCTTCCATCTACACTCTCTGTTTTACTTTTATCGAGCGATAACGTATGACCACTACGGCTCTTAGTAGTAATCGTTCTTTCTCCTAATTTTTTCGAGATCCGTTCTGCAGTCGTTTCGTCTGTTGTTAGAATGTAGATGGTATTATTACAGTTACCATCAATTGTTTCCGAGGCATCTCCATATTTCGTTTTTAATTGACTATATGCTTGTATAATTAAGTTAAATCGAATACCACGACCTAAACAAACTGTTAAGTTCGTATCCATATTTGGAATTGTCGGCATATTACCGAATTCGTCTAATATGAAAACTACTTCTCTCAAACATTTTCCACCCTTTGTGACAGAGGCATTAATGGATAACTCTGTATAAAGTTGAGTAACAAATAGAGAAGCAATGACATGAAGTGAAGGATCTGAGTCGGGTGTTATCATAAATACAGCAATCGGTTTTTGATAGGAGTCGATTTTTTGAATTCGAATGACTTCACTCGCACCTTCACAAGTAAATTCTACTATTCCTTCTTTATCAATTGATGTAACCATTACATCTAATGAACGATCCTTTTCCTTTTCTCTAAATACAATTGTCTCTCCATTTTCGATAGTGTTCGTGTAGTTCAATTCAAAGTTACCATTTGCATCGGTCCGTATCGATTCGATTTCACCATTTGGAAACTCCATATTAATACGTGTTAATGGTTTTGAAGTTCCAACAACTGTTCGACCAAATCCCACCTTCTTTAAATCAAAGCTACTCTTAGCTGTCATCTTTGCAACGTTATCAATTGTAAAGATACTTAATTTTGAAGATGTATTTGAGAAAATTCCTCCCCTTGTATTACCAGAAGCGAAATTTGATGTAGCATACTGCATTTTGGCAGCACTATCATCTGGTAAGTTTCTAAAATATAAATCTAGTGCATTGTCTTCTGAACCATCATTATATTTGATTGTTTTACCACCTAACGTATTTAACATGTTCGCAACGGAATACATAGTAATTTGATCTTCTCTTCCTTCTTTAATACATTTATCACAAATTGCTAGTATTAAGGAATTACAAAGTGAAATAGATGAATTTTGCCAGAATGGATCTTTCGAATTCGGATCATTAAACAACATAAAACTAACTGAGTTTGCACTTTGTTGTGCTTGAGCATAGTTACCTTGTTTATAGTGTTTGATCACTAACTGAAGAATTTGGTAAGACATACTCTGTAGAGGGTCTAATAGATTAAGTGCTTCGACATGATAACCTCGTTTTTCTAAAGTATCTTTTGAAGCTGCAAGCAATTCTCCTTTTGGATCATTTAGTATCATTGACGCCTGTTTTTCGGCACGGCTATATAGATCTATTGTTGAAAAGACAAAGGTTTCCCCTTTACCAGAACGAGTTGTCCCGATTATTAAATTATTTACTGGTGAATCATCTATAAAAATTTTATCCTGGTACCGAGAAACTGGAATCCCTCCTCCACCTGGGAACTTTTCTTCTTTCTCAGGTACTGCTCGATACTGTTTTTGTAATTCATCCAATGTTGTAAACCGTGATGTCCCTTTCTGCCCTTTTTCTAACGAAGCAAAGTTCGAACGAATCTTGTAAACTACGATACTTGCACAAAAAATTGCAAGACACATCAATAAAAAATAGAAAAGGATATTTAACTGAAACGAAAAAAAGTCTTTTACTTCAAGATGGGGTGTATGGGGATGACCGAAGTCAGTTAAAGACTGTAAAAGTGAAACGACAGCATTACCAACCATTGTTGATAAAAATAAGACAATTAAACAAGTCCCTATCCAAATACCAATTAATGTATTTTTTTTTTCAAAATATTTTAACATAGGCTCTCCTTCTGTAAATGTCAAAATGGAAACTATAATATCAAGTTTCCTAAGTTTCTGTTTTATACTGATGATACAATTACAATATAGAAATTGTTAGTAATAGCCAATAAACAAAGAAAGGAGCAGTGTGATAACATTTGTTACCCAGAACTTAACGACTATATAAATTTTAAAATCTTGAATTATGAAAATTTATATTTCACTCAATAACCTTCGTATATTCTTAACGAGTTTATCTGCACTTTCTTTATTAATCATCAGACCAAGGTTCGAGTTTGTGACATCAATTATTGCTACATGCGAATTTATTGGGTCGATGTAATTTGACGTAATATATCTACTTGCCTCGTCCACCGAATTTGCGTGAAATATGAATACTAAATTTTTACATATAACCATAAACACCTTGTCAGTCATTGCAAATTCATTTTTAATAATTGATGTTGAGAAATTAAACGGAACTTTCATATAACAGGCACAATCTTTATTACTTAAATTGACATTAATTGTTTTTGCAATCCATTTTTCCTATCTGTTAGTTTCTTGACGTCATCATTCTTTTTACTTTCCTTTGATATGGAAATTGCCGTATCTATATCTTTTAATTGCTTTGTTAAGTCTTCATATTTGGTAATTTTTTGTTTTAATTCTTCATTATTATTGTTCGATAACTCGGTTTTTGCTCCTTGAATGTTACCGGTTTTGAGATAAGCATATGTTTTCATCTCACTTCTTTTTACAGTCATTTCAACCTTTGTTAGCTTAAGTAAATCCGTATATTTCTTATCTGCAAACAATAAATCGAATTTCCCTTCATCTGTAGGAAAACTAGCATTATATTCTCTCAATTGATCGATACTGCCTTTGGTTGAGATCAATGCTTCTACGAAACCAACATCATTTTTATAGAGATCTACTACATCTTTGTATTTTTTTTGATCTAACAGTAATTTGGCATACAACTGAGTTTGCTCTTTTGTTAAGTCTTTTTTATGTTTACCAAAATAATTTAGTATACTCGCATTATCACCGAGTAACGCATGTTCATACTGATTTATTATTTTCGTTTGTTCTTTTACTAGATTGGTTTGTTTCAGTACATCATGTTTACCATTACTAATTACTAAACTCATAAACATAGCTGTTCCAACTAAAGTTAGTGATGCGATCCCTGCAATTGAATAGATTGTACGTCTTTGCCACTTTTTTAGTTTTGATATTCTACTTTGATCCAGACCAATTAAATGAACATGCTCATTTTTTTCTTCTAATTTAAAGACATCTGGAAGACAATCTTCCATTTTAGACAAAAGGATTAATTTATCTTGTTCGTGCTGTTTATTGATTTTCATTTGTTCAAGATTTTGTTTAATATGTTGGTAAAGGTTTGGGGCTTTATAGGAACCAAACTGAAACGTTCCTGTGTAAATTGGCGAACCATCACTATCTTTTTCAATTAAATAAAAATGGCCGGCTAATTCCTTTTTATCTTCTCGACAGACTTTTTCGAGTTCTGCAGATTTCTGTACGGCTTCAATAAAATCGATTTTCTCAGATTTTTGAAACATCTTATGATTCAATTGGGTAAATACTACTTGTAGCATTTAGTTCACATCCTTTTCATTAAAAAGAATAGATACACAAAATTTTGTGTATCTATCAGTTTTGATTTTTACTTTTGATCTTAGAATCGAATGTTGCTGTTGATACCTTGCGCTAGTGCATAAGCACCCATAACAACAATCAAACCAACCGTAGCACCAATAAACCATCCTTTGGCCTTCGGTCGTCCACTATCTCCACCTAACATAAAGTAATAACCACCGATACATAGTGCAATCGCAGCACCTACGATTCCACCACCTTGTAACCATTTTAAAATTGCTAAACCAGTTGTATTTAATAAATCCATACAAATACCCTCCTACAAATAATCTTTTTGTCCCATTTGAATGACAAGTGATTAATGGAATAATGGGGTCATCCTTCTTAGCTTCTATAGCCTCAATATAATCTAATGAAATAACATGTTTTTCTATTACTTGATAGATGAAAGTCTTTTCTTCATTTGAGAGATAAACAAAATCCCCTATTTTACCCGATCAAGTGGGCTAAATAAGAGATTCAAATTTTTCATATGATGTGAAGCTATAGTATAGTTTTCCCCATTGTTTAATTCGGTTTTAGGGTACCAGCTACTGCCGAAACTCCTTTAATAACTGGCAGTCCCAACTTCACTCTCTGAATGTCAACTTCCCCAATAACGGGTAAAGTCTTTCTTGAGGCAGTTATAACATCTTTTGTTGTAATATTTTTGATTTCATTAAAATTATACATTTTCGTTCCTTTACTTTAGGCTGAATGAATATAAGAATCCTATAATAATAATTAAATAGGAACCAATCCTAATTTACTTTTTAGCCATTTTCTGTTACTTCATACTGTTTATTTTCTAATACAATCACTTCTTGTTTAGTTGAAGAAAATTTTTCTTTTAACACCAATAATTGTTCAAATGCTTTTTCACTATTTTCCACAATATAGTTTTGATGTTGCTGGTATAACCATTCGTTATAACCTTCCCCTAATACTGACATCAACTTTTCCATTTTTTCTTTTTGTTTCTTTAGTTCTTTTGAATTAATTGTTTCCGACATCAAAATTCTCCTTTCTAACTTAAATAGCAAAATAAATAAGCACCGATGAAACGCTGCTATAATTACAAGTATTCAATTTATGAGGTCATGAATTGTATTAAGCGACTTGTTTCTTGTTTCGATAATAACAAGATTCGATCATTGTTACCTTGTGTGCCATATGGTTTTACATCAAGGTATTGAACTTGATCCGCAGTAAAGGCTGTAGCGTTGTCATCACTCGCATTTGTTACAATGAAAGTCTTATTCGGTTCTCTTTTCATCCACTCAGAAAAGCCTATTAATAACTGTGTTGCTGTAAATTGACCATTCAGTTCGAGGACGACATTAAGTGGTTTTATCATTCCTTTCGCGGATGTAGCTTTTCGAATAAAACGTAATCGATATTTCTTATTTATTACTTCTTTTGGTATTGCCATTTTATTATTTCTCCTTTCATTTATTTTGTATTTGCACGAAACTGTCTTTCAATTTCAACAAATGCACACTTTGTATAACTTCCCATTGACCCAGAATCAATAACTCACCCTCTTTTAGACAAAATAAATAGCCCTGCCTTTTCAGTGGACTGAGTTTCATACTCATCTTCATAACGCCTTTCATGTTTTGAAGTTTTTCTTGATGAATGAAATCTTTGTATTAATCCCCCGTAAAAGTATGGGAAACTTATACAAAATCTAATAAATGGTTGTCTTTTAATCGCTCGAATGTGCAAACAGGCATTGTCATCGCGTTTCTAACCAATCATTATCAAACAAAATCACGTTCAAATCATTGAAAATAAATGAAAAAACCTATAAAATTAAGTTTCCTACGTTTAATTTTATAGAGGTTTTTGTTTAACCAATTAATCACGTAACATATCCATTCGTTATAGAATACTGGTTAATTGTGCGGGCATCTAACCCAACCTCACATCACGCCCTTGACGACTTGCGTCTAAGGTTAATTTTGAATTGTTGGTTTTCAGGGACCAACTCGTCAAAACAACCCACAGCGTAACCGAGTGCCTTCATTGATAAAGGTGAGAAGACATTACCTTTAACTCTTCATATTCTTTTATGAATGAACTGATGTGAAAAAAGATAGCGCATTTTCCTATTTCTAGGTAAATGCGCTATCTTCATTCCTACTGAGTACACAAAAAGTATATGTTTCACAATAAAAAGATTAATCATTTTTATGAAAAATATACTACCTTCCCCCATAATCTAACTAAATAGACTATGAAAATCTAGGGTTTTCATGTGCAATTTTGGAATGAGACAAAGTTACCTAGCAACCCATATTTGCTATGGAAACTGTAAGATGAATGCTTCCAACACGATTCTTACTGTCTCATTTTTTAATAGTTCTATAATTATTAGACATCCATTTACAATCCAGATAATTCCAAAATTTAAAATTAAAATTTCATTTATAAATCCATTTATTTTCATGAAAAAATCTTAAGGTTCATGCGGAAGTGAACATATTATAATTTTTTGTAACTACATAAAATCAATCTTATACTTCTCCTCATTTCTATAAATAAAGTTAGCATGTAGAAAATAATTTGGGGAGGGTTAAAAAATTAACCCTCCCCAATCAGCTACAAATATTGTATAATAAAATGCTTATTTTTCTATTTTCTTTCTAATATTCTTAATTTGAAGTTTTATTGTCTCCACTGATTTATATAAAATTGAAGCAATCTCATTTTTCTTTAAACCTTTTTCATGCAATTCGTACACTTCTCGTTCACTTTTAGTTAATTTCTTCATTCTTCTTTCTTTTAATAATTCAGATAAAACAATGTTTGTAGCGTCAGAATGAAGACTATGATTATTTTGATAAGCTTCTTTTATTGCGTTCGGTATATCTCGAAAAGACTTTTTTGCAACATAGTTCATTACACCTTTATCAAATGCATTGAGGATGGTATCTTTATCTTCCCACGAAGTTAACATAATGACTTTATAAAAATTCTTGCTTCTTAAATAATCAGCAATTTCAATTCCTTCGAATTTCTTAACATTATCTGTCAACGAAAGATCTAATAGTGCCACATCAAATTTTGTACAATCAACATTTAAGGCAGCTTCTTTAGTTGATACTTTCTCAACAACAACTATATCTTTCTCTCTTTCTACTAATTTGCACAAACAATCCATCCAAACAGGATCATCTTCTACAATTAACAATCCAATTTTATTCATTACTAACACCTCTAGCCTATGCTATGCTCCGAAATTCAACTTTTCTTTTAATCGGAAATTTGAGCATTACAGCAGTTCCATTGTGTAGCTTACTTCTAATCAGTAGCTTTCCATTAAGGCGCTGCATTACATTAAAACAATACGTTAATCCTAGCCCATAACTTTCAACTTTACCTTTTGTAGAGAAAAATGGATTTAACACAAGAGACATGTTTTCTTTGCTAATACCAGTTCCTGTGTCAATAATATTAACGTATATATATTTTCTATCATGATAGACATTAATCGTTATTTTTCCAGATCCTTGAATTGCTTCAATTGCATTTTTAAGTATATTTAACAACATTTCTCTAATATGAACTGAATCACCTTTCAATTTATAATCCAAATTGTAATCCTTATGAATATTTATTTCTCTTAACAACGGTGTCAAGAGTAAGATACTTTCTTCAATAACATCGTTTATCCAGAAGAAATCTATTTTAAAATCAACAACATCCAACTGAGATTGAACTCGTGTAGATAAATCCATAATATGATTAATTGATTTTTTCGTTAAATCCATATTATTATGTGTTTCTTTATCGTTCTCTACTATTTTTCCTTCTAATTGTTCGATTAAAAAATCAATTTTGGCAATTTCATTTTTAATTGTATGATTGAATACTGCTGTACCAGAAACAGCGCTTTTAACCATTAACTCACTACGATCATTCTCGATACTAATTTTAACACCTAGAATACCATAGCGTATGCCATAATAGACGAATAATAGAAATTGGACTCCAATGATTAAAGGATTAAAAAAATCCCAAGTTCCTACAACACCGAATGCCTCCAAAATGAAATTTGTTATCATCGACATACTGATCATCGGTATCACATATATACAAGTCAATATTCTTTTCTGCTTGATAATAGGGTTATTTTCTTTAAATGCCGTATAGGCCAATAAACTTATACATATAAACATATATGGAACAGCCCATGTCGATATAACTTTAAAATTCACTTTAAAATCAGGATAGTATTCGATATGGAAATACATATATATTACTGGAAGAAGGCATAAAACTTTACATATTATTTTTAGTTTATTTTCTTTAATGATACCCGTATAAAGAAGACCAAATATCAAACTAGTATAGGGAACAAAAAAATGTGAAGTAGATGTAAAAAAAGCATCTGCAAATTTAATATATTCTGGACGATTCATCCCTCTGCCCAACAGAGTTCCTATTCCACCAAACATACCAACGAAAGCTAAATAACTAGACCAACGAAGCGCTTCATTTTGATAATTCTTCCAAAATAAAGTGATCCCCATAATTCCTAGAACAATGACGAGCATGACCATAACTCTCACCTCATTGTTCTATTTTGCAAGAAAGTCATAACATCTTTTGCAATTTTATTTCGCTTAAGAACAATACCCGAATGACCACAATTGTAGATAATTCTTCTTGGTTTATTCCAAGCATTCCACAATACATCTGCATCTTCAATATCTACATATTGATCGTATTTAGCAGAAAGTAATAAAATGTGATCCTTTTTTATTTTCGGAGGAACTAAACCCGCTTCTAGAATTTTGAAGTATTCAGATATTTCTTGATATTGAACTCCATTTTCTACCAGTTCTTTTTTGATAAATTTTCCTGGATCAGTATTCCATATCGTATGTGCAAGAGAGTTCACATAAAATATAGACACCATTGCATCTACCTGGTCCTCAACAGTAGCAAGCAAATTTGTAATAAATCCACCAAGACTAAGACCTACGACAAAAACTGGCCCTTGTTGTCTCTTCTTGATTGAATGAATAAAAGATCTTAAATCTACAACTGCTTGTCTAACTGCTTGCAATGTGCGTTCAATATCTGCACTCACCATATATTCACCACTAAATGATGACTCAAATGGCTTTCTTTGCAAATGGTAAGGTAAAGTATAATAATACATATTCCACTGGTGTTTCTTCATGTGGTGTTGGAACATTTTTATTAGTCGATCATTCGATTTCATTCTCCATCCATGTACAAAAATAACATTTGGTTGTTCTTTATTCTCCTGTTGAACAAATTCCCCAGTAACAAGATCATTAAAAATATCCCCAGTCGGAAAAGTACTCTGAAATTCAAAAATTCCAGTACTATATTCTTCCTTGATACTATGTGTAGTAAAAAATACATTTGGAACTGAGTTAGCATTATAAAACTCGTTACTATTCCTCTGATCGACATGCTTCTGAAAAGTAGTGTATTGTGAAGCGTCGCTTATTTTTTTATGAAAATTTTGGAGTGCATATCGATCAATTAATTTTGAAAACAAAGACAATCTATCTCACCTCAAAGTTATGTTTTATTAAATATCAGATTCGAAACTATTATACTGAAATATGTTCAACGTATATTTTTATATGTATTCACATTAAATAATTGCCCTTAAATTCAATATAGCGTTAAATCCCAGGTGCACAATGGCTATTTTGAAATATTACTAATCGATTTTGGAATTACTAATTAATATTTCTATTGTACAATTATTATTGATATGGTTATGATAGATTATCGTTATAACGGTTATCTGTTACTTTTACTTATTTCTTTTACTATTTTTGTTTGCACGTTTTAAGCATTCTACACAAAGCTTTGTAAATTCAGCTGCATTAATAAAATATAAAAGATCAAAATGTCTATATATACCTTCTATCGTTTGTACAGTATCATTACTAACGTTTGGTAGATCTGAAAATTCAGTAAAGTATCTTTTTAATAATTCTGGTATTTTATATTTAAAAATCCATTTTCATGCTCCCTTAAACTATTAATTCTCTAACCAGTTATATAAAACACTACTGTCAAAGACCTTAGGTTCCTCATTTATTTTCTCTTTATATTCTATTTTTTTTAAAATTTAACTCCATTTTCTCGGCAGATTTTGTGAAAGCATTATTAATGCATTGCATATAACATATTTAAAAAATCTGTATGTACTTCACCTTTAGATAGCTTGTCCTTTGCAATTCGTATTTTTGCTGCATTCATTTGAAGTGAGATTTTCCCAATGAATTCATTTTCATAGTAATTACAAATTTCGTTAATTTGCTCTTCAGAAAGGAGCTTTCTATTATCATCTATTTTACTATCCGTATTTAAAGGTAAATTTGTGTCTACTAAACTATCTACTTTATTTAAGTTATTTTCTTTAAAGACTATATAATTAGAGTTCGTTTTCTGAACTTCTCTACACTCCCAAGTGATTCAGACTCCTCAATTAAGTACATATCTTCTTCTGTAACCTTTGGACGAAGTAAATAAAGCATGTCTGATTTACCCTAACCTCTTCTTTTGCTTTCTAGTAAATTTCTTATGGATTACGTATTGAAATCTATATAAATTGCGAAAATTCTAACTTCCCAACAGTGTACAATACGACCATCTGTTTAGCAATTCCAATCAAACAAATTCGTTCAGTAAGCCTATTTAATGAAATATTAAGTAAGAAGAACCTCCTATAAATATCCATTCTACCTGCACTAATCTACACAGAACATAAAAAGAAATACTTACATTTCTCAGTCATTGCCGTTTTAGTACTATCAATCACTTTATACCCATACAAAAATCATAATAGTATATCCCACTATTTCTTTTCTAACAGTCAAAATATAATTTATATCTGAAAATTTCATTTACTGAACCACTACTATTTTCATTAACTAGCCTTCATCAACGTAAATAAAAACAGCAAATATATTCTTAGCAGAACCCTATCGAAAAGAAACTTTACATATACATTCTACCCAAATCTAATAAACAAGTAACCCCCAAAGTCGTTAAACCGAAAAAGATAACATATAAGTACGCTTACCCAGAACGAGGAAAAGGAGAATATAGATATGTATTGGCAGACTGGCCTATTTAATCTAACCGGTATTAATCGTCTGAAAATTTGGAGGAGCATTCGTTCTTTCGTGTACAATATCCAATGCCGACAAAAGACTCAGCTTCTTGTTATTTATTACATTACTAATCTCAGAAAATATCATCTGAATAGACTTGTTTGCTGTTTTGCGTTTATGTATGATCTGTCTAACTAACATCATTTCGCTCGTTAGGATGGTCACTGCGTTTCTTCCTTTTCCGATTGTACGCTTAATAAGCTTGCTTGAACGCTTTAAAACTTCCTTAAAGGATGATAAGGGAATATTTAATGTCTCAGCAAGATTCTTCAAAGAACCCTCTAGATATGGATTTTCTGGGCTTGTATGTGTAAGTAAATATTTTGTGATATCGGCTTCCCATTCTTCATAGTGAGATCTCTTTCGATCCGTTCGATTCTTTTTAAACTTATACCACCCATCTCTTCCTTGAAATGTTGCTCTTTCATCCGTCCAATTCGCTAATAAACCTTCTACATATGAACGCTTCGCGCCTTTATATTTTCCTTTATACGCACTGTTAACCGTTCTTTCAAATTCATTTTTATTTAATGGCGCTTGTAAATTGGAATTAAACTGATCTAATTCATCGTATGTATCTTCAAAAGATCTCCCAACAGCGTAATTCTCTAATGCCAACGTAAATAAAGCATTATTTCTGCTTGCTGCATAATGTCCAGGTGAAATTTTTTCTGCTTGGATTAATACTTGATACCACTCTGCCATAGATGACGTAGTTTTTGTTTCACTTTGATAAACGATATGAAAAGCTTTTTTATCATGCTCTTTAGACCATTCTAATAGTTCGTTTGTATCGACTGGAACGTCATGAAAATCGAGTAGGTTGTCTGTACTTGGCATACGATAAAAACCAAAAGGGGTACAGTTTACATCAATTTTTGCATAGGGTAACAAAGCACTACGAATATTTTCAAAGACTCGTTCAGCAACACGAAGCGACTTAAAATTTTGCTGATTATGTATGTAAAATGGAGTAGCTAAAACAAAGAAAAATTGAAAACCTCTTGGTGTTTCCAATAACACATTCGGTCGTGGTAATCCAAGTTCATCACAAGCTAGATAAAGACGGTATATTTGATCAGGATCTTTTACATCCATATCAAAGCCCATAACATTTACTTGTTTCAAATTTTCTCTTGTATGACCTTTCATGATTCGTTTTTGAAAGTTATAGTATGTGCCGCCACGGAAGGTGTTTGGTGTCCAGTGCGAGGCATGTCCAACCTTTTCATGCAACGTTTCATAAGAAGTGACGACATATCCTCTTCCTTCAGATAAGTCTTCTTTTGTAGATGAAAGGAAAACAGACCCTTTATATGTAGCATTTATCGTAGTTTCATATAGCTTAACTTCTTTATCTGCAAATTTCGATCCCTTTTTTTTGTATGCAAGTAAACTATCATGTGTCATAAATTGAATAACGTCCATCACTGAAACTACTTTTCTCTCATTTGAAACTTGGAACACCTTGTACACCTCCCACTCTCTATATTTATCGAACAATTGAACTTTACAATATCTGCATTCATTCTCTTTTTTTCGATAAAACATTTAGTTAGTGATAAGTATACTAAATTGGATTTTTCAAAAAGGCGTTCTCTTAGAGAAAAGTGAGCACTTTTGGAGGTGGTCTCAGCCTTAGAGCCACAAGGGTTGAAAATTTTTTTGTATTTTTTTTTTGGACACATGTGGCTGGGGTGTGTTCACTTTTTTGCGGTAAACTTCGCAAATTGCGACATCTCATTATTCTAGTTATATCAAGGGTTCAACCTATTACTTTGGTTGGGAATTCCGGACACATGTGGCTGGGATGTGCTCACTTTTTTGCGGAAGTGAGCACTTTTTTCGGACACATGTGGCTGGAGTAGAGTGAACATTTCGCAAAAATTGCTCATTTTTTGGACACATATGTCTTAAAAAATGAGCTCAGGTAATGAATACTTATCTGTTTAACTTACAAATTATCTCTATATAAAACCTCAATATATCAATGTTTATACGTATATAATCATATAAGTAAAAATCTTGATCACATATGATTACCTTTCAAACATATTCGGACACATCTGGCTGAGGTGTGCTCACTTTTTTTGTGAAATGACCACTTTTTTCGGACACATGTGGCCGGGGTAGAGTGATCATTTGATAAAAAGTGCTCAATTTCTAGACACATGTGTCTTAAAAAATGAGCTCAGGTAATGAACACTTATCTATTTAACCAATAAACTACTAGTCTTCTATAAAACTTTATATATCATTGTTTATACAAGAGGATTTATATAAGTGTAAATTTTAATCACATATGGTCACTCTCAAACATACTCGGACACATGTGACCGGGTTTGTGAGCACTTTTTAAGACAGATTTGTCTTAAAAATGGTCTATCTATAAAAAAGTGAGCACTTTTTTGAACACTTTCGTCCCAGCATGTGCTCACTTTGTTATAATAAAACTATGAATCTAATAATGAGGTTGTGAAAAAATGACGTCTACACGAATACCGGATACATATATATTAACTGGTTCTAGTTTAACGAATACACTCTATGAACAGTGTAAACCATTATTTGTCGAGCAAACGCAATCTCATGGAGAATGGACAAAGAGCCCTGAAAAAAATAAGATCTTTCAACGTGTTTACTCGTTTATTACGGAAGAAATCTATTCAGATAAACCCTTAACATTAAGGATGATTCGTGAAGCAATTCATAATTATAAAGACACCCTTATCGCAGTTGGATTTGGTTCTTATCAAGACATGATTAGAGAATCGTGTAAAAGTGAAGATTCTATTCAAGAATTAATGCCAAATAAAAACTATATATTAACAAACACAGGTGTTGACTACTATATGTTTAGAGACATCGTGACGAACAAGAATGAGTTTATTGAAACAAATGACGGAACGTATCGAAGTTCGATAACAGATAAACAAGGTATTGTACGTGGATTGGTTGAGTTAAAACCATCAGAACTCGTAAAACAAGAAGGCTATTTAGAAAAGCAAGACATTTGGTATAACTTAATTGAATCAGCGATTAATTCTCTAGATGAATTAACGGCAGACTTGTTTGATTTGATCACATACATGTGGATTATAACTCCGAAAACGGAAAATGGATATATTCGTTTTCATAGTGACCAAGCCCTAGCATTAAAGAAAAAATCTACTAATGAACCCTTTAAGAATAGAGATCGTTTTGCAATTATGCAAAGAATTGGTGCTTTAACGAGTCTATGGGTGATGATGAGTAAAGAATCCATCCAAATCCTAGACGAAAGTGATCTAAGGAAAGAAAAGTTAGATATTGAAAGCTTTCATAAGATGTTTGATGTAGGGGAAGTCAGTATTGCCAGAGACAGCAACACACAAAAAGTGGTTGGTATTTATGAACTAGAAATTAAACCATCCAAGATTCTGCAACCATTCCTAGATGGACGTAAAGGGACACTTGGTATCCTGGATAAAAAGGTCTTCCAGTATAACCACTACTCCCAAAGGGAACATAAACGTTTAATCCGTTATTTAAGTTACCAGTGGAAAATCCAATCCATTAACCGGAATTATCAACCTTTTAAAGTATCAACACTCCTAACTGAAATGAACATTTCTGCACGATATTCTGGATTAAAGTTAAAGGACCGTTTTGATGAAATCCTAGATGAGCTTCAGCAAGATGGAATATTTGAGGAATGGCATTACGAAGAATCATTTAGTGAACCAACGTCTGCGAAAAAAAAGTGGATAGATGAATACTGGTCTAAATTAAAAGTTATGATTGAGCCTCTTGAGATTGTGAAAAAGGAAAATAAGAAAAAGATTGAACTTAATAATCTTCCTTACACTGAACAAGATGTAGCAGCAAGTAAATCACAATTGCCTATACCAGAAATACTTGTAGAGGAAAATAGTAATCATCGTAATGTAGAAAAAACAACGATTGAACTTTCTCCTGGCCTACTTCAACAGGCAATTAAGAATCAAGGGATCACCATTAAGGCTGCAGCGAATGACATTGGTATCTCATATGCTACCTTGCGCCGATACTTGGGTGGTAGTTCCAAGAAATTGAGTTCAGCTAGTCATGAAAAAACGTTAACGTGGATGCAAGTAACTAGTTCAAAAAATGACATAGTGTATGTGTAACATTGAAAAGTTATTACCATTAGTCCGCACCGAAAAGAGCACACACTTTGTCATTTCATTTTTGTTAACTATAATAAAATCATAATGATTGTAAAACGATTGGAGGACATACTTATGATGCAAGATATTCGTTGGAAACAACGGTTTGACAACTTTCATAAAGCATTCATGCAATTAACGGAATTTATTGATAAAGGTGAGTTAAATAAATTCGAAGTACAGGGACTGATCCAGTGTTTCGAGTATACATTTGAACTTGGATGGAAAACAATGAAAGATTACCTAGAACAGGAAGGATTTGACGTAAAATCTCCTCGTTCTACAATTCAGACCGCTTTTCAGTCCGAGCTGATAATAGATGGACATATTTGGATCGATATGCTAGAAAAAAGAAACATGATGGCACATACCTATAATGACACATATGCTCAAGAGGCAGAACAACTAATCAAAGATCAATATTATATAGCTTTGAAAAAACTAATTGAGAAATTCAGAGAAGAAAGATGAAATATGGATTAAGTGAAAAAGACCTTTCTGCTATCATCCAAGCGGCCTCCTCATTTGATGCAATCGATAGAGTAATACTTTTTAGTTCTCGTGCCAAAGGAAACTATAGACCTAATTCGGATATTGATCTTGCAATATATGGAGATCAGGTTAATTTCCACATTGTCTCGAAGCTACATGCCAGGTTAGAAGACTTAAGTCATATGCCTTATCTTTTTGATATAGTCGATGGTACACATCTTACACATCAAGCCTTAAAAGAGCATATCGAACGGGTTGGACATGTTCTTTTCATAAAATCATTCACACTGTAAAAATAAACTTATTGAAATTCTGCACTTTCCCAATAAGTCGAACAGGAGGAAGCTAGTCGCTTCCTCCTATTTTTAGTTCAGCTGTATTTTTAATTAATGATGTTAAACTAAAAATAATTAAGGAGGTGCCCCTTTTGAGTATCAATCCACCTCATTTTAAGAAGGTAACCTATGCCGACTAATTAACATGGCCTGATGAGCCTCGTTATGAAGTCATTGATGGCATTCCCTATAGGCAGGCTGCACCATCAAGGCAACACCAACGTATTATCACCCAACTAACTGGTAAACTATATACTTTTTTAAAAGGTAAAACGTGCGAAGTTTATACTGCTCCATTTGACGTCAGATTATCTGCTACAGATGATGAAGAAGAATACCAAGTGTACAGCCAGACATCAGCGTAGTATGTGTCGAAAGAAAATTAGACGATAAAGGATGTAAAGACGCTCCGGACCTCATTGTAGAAGTTCTATCTCCTTCCACTTGGCGAAGAGATCGTATTGAGAAACTGAACCAATATCAAAATCATGAGATAAAAGAGTATTTGTTAATTTCCCCTAATGAAAAAATCATGGAACAATATATTCTTGAAGAAAACGGTATATATGGAATGCCTTATATTTACAATGATGAGAATGTATTCAATTCCTATGTTTTACCAGATTTCAAAATAACTATGAATGATATGTTTTCCTAATAGATTATCCTTACTAAGGTAGCAAGGATTTTTTTGTTTTATGAAATTGAAAATTTACTTAGCGTTGTTCATCCGGTTTCCTGACGTTACACAAAATAGAGAAAGTCATCTTTTTTGTTTCTACATTGCGCACAAACTACACACAATATACACCTATATGGAATATAAATCAGACGAAAAAAGGGCAAAATTATACATAAATTGTGCGCATTATTTATTAAATTCTATTGCTAATGTATTAAACAGTATGTATAATTTAACTAAAAAAGGTAAAATCTACTAATATCTAAGGAGTGAAATGTATAATGACAATTTTAAAAGCTGGTGCTGATGCTGGGAATAATGGATTGAAACTTTGGGTAAAAGATTATGAACCTATTATGATGCCCACTGTTTATTCTCTTTATATGGGGGAAACAACTGAACTGATGGATATGGACGACATTCCAGTTGATGAACTGATTAATAATATTGATGTAACCATTCATTCAAAAGCACTTACGTTTAATGGTCAACGTTACATAATCGGTGAAAAAGTATTAAATGATAATCTTCAAGCTGTTGAACTAGAAAAAAAATCGGATAAATCAAAAGACGAAATCCCTGTAATTGTTACTCTTGCTGGTTTAGCGATCAATGCGATGAAAAAACAGTATGGTAAAGATACAATTGAAGCTACTTATGATCTTTCCGTCGCATTACCAGTAAGTACAATCACACAAGCTAATGCAAAAGCAAATTCAGATCGATATATGGGAACACATGAAATCACGTTCCATCATCCATCTGGAAGAAATGTAAAAGTAATTATTAAAGTTGAATACTGCAAATGTCTTCCTGAAGGAGCAGCTGCTGCTTGGGGCGTTGTATTTAATGAAACCGGTAAAGTAATCGAACGAAAAGTTGAAGTTGGCGATAATATCATTAAGGTAGACTTCCAAAATAAAACATTACTACACTTTGATATTGGGGCTGGAACAACGGAAATCGTTGTAACAGAAGGAGTTAAATTTAATCCAAAGCTTTCTGAAGGATTAAATTATGGGGTTAAACAAACGATTCTAGAAGTGATAAAGCGCTGGAACCGTAAGTACCCTCGTAAATCCATTGATAGTATGGCAGAATTTAATGAAATCTATTTTGATTCTGAACACCCTCGTCATAATGATTTAAATCAAGAATCACAAACAGGCATGTTACAGCTTGCGCAACAAATTAGTAGCACTATCATTAATAAAATTGACGACTTAAAGGATGATCCATATGTATTCATCTATGGCGGTGGTGCAGCTATTTTGAAAGATTACCTTCAAAAAATCCTTGATACAAAAGGTCGTACAATAAATGTAACCTTCTTAGCTGATCCTTTATATGTGAATGTGCGCGGTTTACTTGTTTATACTTGCTCACCACGCTATGAACAGCAAAAAGAAAAGGAATTAGGTGTTATAGCTAATGGCGCGAAAGCGGAATAAAACATACAAACAAGGTGAAAGAATCAATATTTATTTAAGCCAAGATGTAAATCAGGAATTTATCGATTGGATCAATAGTCAGTCGGATTTATCAAGTTTTTTCTTATATGCAGCTCAAAAACTTTACGATCAGACCGGATTTATTGATGTTTCAGAAATCATGCCAAGGAAGATTAATTTTGATATTTCTTCGCCTGATAAATCACCTGCACTTGCTCTAAAGCCAACAATAGCTAAACCTGCACCGGACGAAACACAATTTGTAACTAATGTAAATATGGTATCATCTGAAGAAAGACTTTCTGAAGGTATTAACGAATCAGAAGAAAAAAAGAAAAAAGAATCATGGGCAAATCTTGATATACTTGATGATGATCCTTTTGCTTGACCTTCCACCTTTTAAAAGGTGGATTTTTTATTTCAATAACAAAACTAAGACATCACCAAATCATTTTAAAAGCGTAACGAATAACTTTTACTCGCCTTCCGTGAATTTCAGCATGTACGATAGGCTCCCATTTTTTTATACTCGATAACATCTACTTTTATGTATACAAAGATATAATTATAAATAAAAAAGAATATATACATAATTTTATAAATAAAAACATAAACGATTATATAAAGGTACACCTAATCAAATACATCTATATAGATAATGACAAGTTCGATGACATAAATAAAAATGAATAAGATAATGAACATATAGATGTCATGCATATCTTTAGACTTATATATAGAATTATGTATGAAAAGAGAGATGAATTTGTGGTTGCAAAGGTAATTGTAATTGGAAACCAAAAAGAGAAGTGGGTTGTGGTTGTGCAAAAAACAAATACGATGCGCATTTTGTGGCTGACCCATTTGTTTGCCGAACAAGATCAAAAAATAGTATGTATTGATAAGAAGCCACGGTAATTTATCTGATGTTTTAACGTAGGCAGACCTTTTTATTAACCTTTATAGGGTTTGACAATTTGTATATCAATTTCACTATTTTTATAAGTGTAGGATAATAAATGTATCTTGATATGCCATCATAAAATTATTCGCTTATTCCTTCCAAAGTTCCCTGAAATGGACCATTACTTCGACATCAATTCATTTCTTTTCCTAAGCAAAATCCAGTTTATTATACGTTTATTTTTGTGATTATTAACATTCATATAAAATATATACATTAAAGTGTATGTAATCGTATACCTAAATATATACAACTCCTATTTTGTTTTTATACTCGATAATATTTACCTTTATGTATACGAACATATAACCATAAACAAAAGGAATACATTAATGTTTTCATAAATAAACACATAAACGTTTATTTAAAAGTACACCTAAACATATTCATTGTATGGATGATGATACGTTTATTAAAATAGATAAAGTTGAAAAAGATAATGAACATATAGATGTCATCATTGGCAAGCATATCTTTAGATAGTGAAGTACCTTAATGAATACCTTATAGAAAAGCCGTTATCACTTTAGGATTTAATTTGCGCCTATTGTAAAAACCTTGATGAACGAACCAAACAAAAGAGCGTGTACAGAAAAATAGTTAGAACAAAACAGGCTCTTGTTATATTCCAATTGAATTATCCTATTATAAAAAGATTATTCATTTACTATCTGTTAGCGTGCTCGGCCTCAATTTCCTCGCTCAACTTAGTAAATTGTTTCTTAAAAGATTTTACTAACTTTGTAGTTTTACTAAATGCATATTTTTTCACTTCACTATACGGAACCCATATATCTCTATTCTGAATCTGTTCATATAGAGACGATATAACAGTATCGCGCTGATCAGGAGGGAGTTTCCTTGTTGTACGTCTTTCTTTCATCTTATCGTGATAAAGTTTATTAAGTTCCGTTTCGATCCATTCCTTTTGACTACTTTTCAATTGTGTAAATCGTTTGTTTGTTTGAAGAAAATTTCCATTAACCTTTATATGATTTTTCATCAAGAACCTTCCTTTAAATCTTAGTTGACTTAGCCCTTAAAATTTTAACACATTTATATTGTCTCACTTTATAGAAAAAGAAAAAACGTTTCCACATATTGCGGAAACGCTCCCGTTTGTTGAAGGAGAATTACTCAAACATTAAGATGTTAAGTAGGAAAGCATAGCGTTCAATATCATCCAACAATTTAAGAAGAAGTTAATTTAATGAATTCTTCCGCATCTTTCACGCATAATTCCATTCCTTTTTCCCAGAATTCCTCTGAAGTAATATCTTCTCCTAAATGTTTCATAACTAGATCTTCCACAGTCATACTTCCTGAATCACGAAGTAAGTTCAAATAATCTTTTTCAAAATCTTTTCCTTTCTCCATTCCCTTTGCATAAATGCCCAAAGCAAATAAATACCCAAAAGTATATGGAAAATTATAAAAAGGTGATTGAGTAATATAGTAGTGTGGTGTCCAAACCCAGGAATAAATTGAAGGTTGTTCAAGGGAACCAGCATACGCCTCATTTATTGATTCCTCCATTAACTGATTCAGTCGATTGGCTGAAACAATACCCTCATTACGTTCTTTGTAAAATCTCTGCTCAAATAAGAATCTCGAATGAAGGTTCATAAAGTTCATTACACTACGTTTTAATTTTTCATCCAGTATAAATAATTTTTCTTCCTTTGACTTTGCCTTTTTCATAGCCGCATCAAAAATAATCATTTCAGAAAAGGTTGAAGCAGTTTCAGCAATACTTAACGGATAACGCTTATTCATCCCATTAACCGACTTCATGGCATGATTATGGAAAGCGTGCCCCAGTTCATGAACTAGAGTTAACACATTTAAAAAAGTACCACTAAATGTCATAAAAACTCTTGATTCACCCGTTAGTGGAAAACTAGCACAAAATGGAATAGCAGACTTATTTGGACGATTTTCGGCTTCTACCCAACCTTCATAGAAGGCTTGCCTAATGAAACCTTCTAATTCAGTTCCAAACTGACTAAAATGTTCCGTAATAAGTGTAGTAGCTTCCTCGAATTTTATCTCTTGATTACTTTTTGTAATGGGAGCCCAAAAGTTATAAGCCTTCATACTAGATCCGCCTATCATTTCAGCTTTTCGCTTCAAGTAATTCGAGAAAGGTTGTTTATATTTACTGATCACTGTCCACATCGTATTCAGCGTTTCTTCCTTCATTCTGTTCTTTTTCAAAGGATCTTCTATACCATTTTTTATCCCGCGTTTGTTATTCACTTGTATGCGGAAGCCAACAATATGATTTATTATTTTACTAAATAATTCTTCTTTCTCTTTCCAGGTAGATTCTAATACATAATGAGCTTCCTTACGCACTTCTTCGATATGGTGTGACCGCAAGTTAATGGCTTGTCCAACTGATAGTGTTTCTTCTTTTCCGTTAATTTGAATATTTATTTTAATACTACTTACTAGATCCTTATAGAAATGACCCCAAGCATGATACCCATCAATCATTAAATCAGAAATCAAATTAAGCTCTTCATCTGACAAATTCTTATCTGCATTTTCACGCCATTCGTTTAGAATAAATCTATATTCTTGTAATTCTTCGGTTTCTAGTATGCTTTCCCAAACATCTTCCTTTGTATTTCTTAATATCTTCATTACTTTCGATAATTCTTTTTCAAAACGGGATTCTTTTGGCGCAACTTTTCCTCTTAAAATCGCAGCATCTTGATCCTTTGGATTTTCTGCAAGGAGACAAGTGATAAACGAATTAGCTTGCGTTAAGTACATTCGAATGTTTCCGATGTTTTCTACTAAATGCACCACTTTAATTAATTCATTTTTTGAAAGCGGAGTAATAAATGATTTAACGCTACCTTCTAGTTCATATACAAGAGCTTCTAATCGGTTGATATGATCTAAAAATTGAGTTGATTTACTTCCCCCCATAAAAACCTTATCTAGATTCCACACTTTTGGATAGCTTATTTTCTCCATTAGTTATCTCCCCTAATATGTATATTCCACCAAAAACGAACATGTATTCTCATTTCTTATCATAACATGTTTCAGAGGGTGAAAAATCCCTACAATAACAAGCGGTTTTGATTTTTGTAAGATCAATATCTCTTGTTCAACTCTTCTGCCATTTAGCATAAGAAAATCAACAATCTACTTTAACAGAGCCAACAAATAAAATACTTTGTTATAATGAAAGTGATGCAAGAAAGGAAAGGAAACAATGGAAGAGAAAATTTGTAAGCAAATATTGTTCCAAATATAATCAACAGTAAAAATATACTAGCAACAAATTGGCAACTACTTTTATTTTAGTTACCAACTTAACGATTATGGGACATAGAATTATGAAAAAACATTATTAAACTAAAACATTACTAAGTAGTATTCTGTTCAATCTGTGAATAGAACACGTGTCATTAAAAAGTTCATTGTTATACATTTTTATTCTATTTAATGCCTAATTGTTCGTTCCAGCCATTTTTATGTATACGCGTTAATGTTCTGTCAATTGTTTCATCGAAACTAAAACCAGAGGGCTTATCCAAATTACTATTAATTTGTTTATATAGCACTTCTCCATCTACTTTACTCATTAGACCGAAACGAACAGATAAAGAAATTAAATCTCGATGTCCAAGCACAATATAACCATTTTCTATCATATCCGGATAATCATTTACATTATCTGAAATGATTATATTAGTACCTGATGCTTTTGCATAACCACAACATTGTGCTTCACCTGGTCCAATTAATGCAGTCATTTTCAAATATTCATTCGTTGCGATTTTATTAAAAATTTTGTTAGTTGACTTATCGAAATATTCAAGTGGTGTTTGAGGGTTCACTCTCATATATTTTACTAAATTGTATCTCTCATCTTTCCCTTTTTTTAGCATCTCGTGATCTCTAATTTCTTTAGGAATGATTACTTTGTTGAATAAATTTTCGAGTAAATGGAAAGCTCCAACTTTTGTTATATTAATAAGTAAATCTGTATCTGATACCGATGCTGTATATTTGGGAAATGTCATTAGTACACCTCTTCTTCAGGTGCATTATAACCATAATCAATGGGTGACTTATCAGCTAAATTTAATAATGATGAGAATTTATGGTATGAAATAAGACCTTGTTCATAATTGTCTCTTATAACATCTAAATATCGTTTTGGTATGTTTTTCTCAAATGTACTTTGGATTAATTTAATATCTAATCCTTCATTTGTTGTTAATTGTAACAGCTTATCAATATATTCTTGTTCATTAGAACAAAATCTTTCCAGATAATCATATTCATCCTTTTCAATTAGATTTAATTGAAGAATACGCTTTAACATAGCTTTATAACTTACTTTAAAGTGTTGATGTAAACGAATAATATGTTTAGGTTGGATAGGACGTTGAAATCTACTATGAACGTACTCAATAATCCCTTCTTCAGGCATTAAAAATTCAACTGCGAACCAGTTAGCTAATTTTTCATTGTTTGTTTCTTTGGGAAGAATTACTTCTCTTTTCAATACTTCAGTATCATATATTAGATGATACAGTTCATGTGCAGCCGTAAATCGTTGATGTCCACCTGTATATGCAGTGTTGATAAACACAACGAAATGCTTTCTAATATATGTTGAAAACCCAGAAAGTAATTCTTCATCTTTATTTTGATAAGGTGTTTTAATTACGATTGCTAGTTCCTCTAAAATATCGATTACATCAGTTATACCCTTTTGAGACCAAGAGTATCGTACTGTATCAGCATACTGTTTTATTTTTGTACGTTGATATTGTTCCTCTGTTAACATAACCTCACCCTCCCTATACAAAAAGTTATTTATTTCTTTCTTTGTATAATTTTTCCTGAGAAATTAATTGTTCTACAGTAATAAAAATATCCCCTAAAAATAATTCATCTTCTTCATTTAAATTTTTAATATTCTTTCTAAATAATGTAACTAATTTATCCACTTCTTCTTCTTCATCTTCAAAAAAGTAACTAAAATCCACATTTAGTATTTCTGAAATCACTTTTATTTCATTTATATCAATTTTTCGATCGCCGTTTTCCATTTTACTTACTGTAACTCTACTTATATTAAATCCTTTATTTTGTAATGCATCTGCTAAATCATCTTGACTTAATTTCCTAAAATCCCTTAATTCTTTAATGCGAGTGCCTACGTCATTCATATATTCAACTCCCCTTTGTAATAATATATTACATTTTACAGGTTATTTGTCAACAAAATTACTATTTTTGTAATGATTCGTTACAAATATTTATTCCCAATTATAAATTTAATAAAACTAACCTTTGAATTGCCATATGTAATTTTTCATAATTAAACGGAATAAACCATTTAAAATCATGATAATTACATTATTTTCCATAATTAACCGAAATAAATAAAAAGACCGACTAATTTGTCGATCAAATTGTACAACTAGTCGAGTAGAAGGGAGCCTTTTTACCTCACGGTAAATTGAGCTCCAAACCCTCCCAGAACCGTGCTTGCGCTATTAACGCACACGGCTCCTTCTAGTTATCATTCACAGAATGTAGTTAATCTCTTTCAGACTCTTCTAATTCTGCTTCTAATTCTGCTATCCTTAATAGTTTTGTATCCACTTGTTTTCCTACCTCTGTGTGGGTAAATGTGTCCCTATTAAGCGTGAAAACTGGTAGCAGCCTTTCCTCCATCGGCATTACCCAACTTCATAGGTACTATTCTGCTATCCGACTCCCTACAACGGCATTTGGTTTCCTTACTTGTTATCGCTTGTACACCATACTCTTCTTTGAAAAGAAAAGACCGGTAGGGTCTCCTGAGTTGCCGTATCATATCAATGTATAACGTGCCAAGGTCTCTGACTCCGGAGAGCCTTTACCCTTCTTGCCTTAACGAAAGGTAAAATGTAGCCTTCTGCTATGCGTAAAGCATCAGCCCTCTCGATTTACTAACATTTCGAAGCTCAATCCCTTCAACCATTTGGCTTTCGGCCCGCTATCTCACTGTCTACGCTTAAAGGCTAAAGTTACCTTTAGCCCTCCAAGACTCGCTACGAGTGAATGGCTAGTTCTTTCTCGACGGGCATCACACCCGCTATATGATACGACCTAGGCTCGGCCGCACACGCATGCGTAAGTTCAATAAGAAAATAAACAACTTTTTCTACTTTAACGAATAGCAATTTCTTCTTTAGAGATACTAAATTAAAAATAACAAAGGAGTACGGTATTTTGAATAAGTTTTTATCTTATATATGCATTTTATTGGTATCATTTGGTATTACAATCAACGCACATGCATTCACTCCTAAATCCTTACCAATTATTCAAGAGACTGATCATTGGCAACTAAAAATAGATACATCTATTGAACAACAAGCAAGAAAAGATGTTTTTGATGCATATTCTTTATCCGTTTTCAACAATGCTGGTTGGGCTTATAATGTTCATGTCGATGTTTTTCGAAACGAACCTAATACTCAAACTAAATATGAACTATTTACTGATGAACAGGATAAAGTAGGTCGTAATAGTTTTAGACGCCATTTTCCAATTTCAGTTAAAGCAAGCGAACTTATAGTTGTAATAACTTGGCAAGATGAACCTCTCATAAAAAAAGAAGATATGAAACCAAAAGATTGCAATGGTCAACGAAAACACATGCAAGTATTCACGTTTAAAAATTAATGTATCTTTTTATTTAATACAAATTTGATTATTCGTTATTGAACTAATATCTGTATAGTCATAATGAACGAAACGGCTCCATTTTGCTTATCGTAGGTTGCAGTTGGCAATAATGGGAGTGAATAAAAAGCCTACCCAAACCAAATGTAGAGATACAAACAAAAGGAGCCGTGTATTATGAAGGATGGTCAAAAATTTATTGGTTTAGGCGTTTCAAAAGATATTATTGCTGTTGGAATTGCTGATGAAGGAAGAAGCCCATCAAGATTTCATGAGAATATCCAAAATACTGTGATATATGAATAAAATATCTACGTAAAGGTGTATGTAATCGTATACGTAAATATAGATAAACCTTATTTTGTTTTTATACTCGATAATATGTATATTTATGTATACGAAAATATAATTAAAAATATAAAGAATACTTATATGATTTCACAGACAAATAAATAGACACGTAAACGATTACAAAAAGGTACACCTAAACAAATACAACTATATAAATAATGACACGTTTATTGACATGGATAAAAATGAATAAGATAATAAACACATAGATTTCATCATGGACAAGCATATCTTTAGACTTGTATATAGAAAGAATAACGTGAGAAAAGGGAGATGAGTTTGTGGCTGCAAAGGTAATTGTAGTTGGAATACAAAAAGGTGGTTGTGCAAAAACGACTACAACAAGCATTTTGGCGCATTTGTTGGCAGAACAAAAACAAAAAATATTATGTATCGATACGGACAGCCAAGGAAACTTATCTGATGTTTTAACGCAGCAAGACCTAGAAGATTTTGCGGAACACACATTATTTGAAGCCATCAAAGAAGAAAACTTGGCAAAATACATAGTAAAAACAGAAAATGAAAACATCGATGTAGTCGTAGCTGATGATTACTTAGCGTTAGTACCACGGTATCTTTATACACAGAGAGCCAATAAAATTAATTACTTTATGAGGGATTTAATTGCCCAAATTAAAGATCAATATGATTATATCTTAATAGATACACCACCATCATTAAGTGAGTTTACCATCGCAAGTATTGTTGCTGCTGACCACGTTCTTGTTTTATCAGAAACAAGTAAATGGTCATTGGGGGCAATTGGACGCTTTTTGGAAACAGTTTCTCATGCACAGCAAAACTTTAGTGATGTAAAGGTGGCAGGTATATTACTGTCTATGCAAGATAGCCGACGTTCGGATAACTTGTATTTCTTAAAGAAGATACAGGAACAATACGGCGATTTAGTCCTTAATAAAGTCATTAAACGAAAAGCATCTACTGGCCGGATCAGTGCGTTCGGTTTTTCTGACAATCCAGAATTAAAAGATGCAATCAGAGAGTATCGTGATGTGATAACAGAACTAAAGGAGCGTGACGTACTTGAATAAATTTGAACAACAAATGAATAAGAAAAAAGAAAAGAAAAATGCACATTCGGTTCTGTCTGAACCAATTACTATACCAGCAGCAGAAGATGAAGTGGAACCAGTTGAAAAAGTAAGAGATCCGATTTTCAGCCTACCAGAACAGAAAACTGACCTAAACAAACCATTTTCTGGAATCAATATGGAATCACTTAAAGCAAAAGCCAAAATAGTGGAAAAACAAAAATCGCCTCAGTTTAAAGATACGCACCGCCAAAAAACTTTTTGGATCCATAATGACTTACTAAAGGCGTTGGAAGTGATTAGTATAAACAAAGGCGACCAAACAAATCATATTAATAAGGCCTTAATGAAGTATATTAATGACTATGTTAACGAATAGATGCCTTTATTTTTAATGGCACCGCACGATTTCAATTAGTAACCTAACTGGTTACAATCAGTTGAGTTTAATTTTTGATTTGTTAGTAATGGTACTCCGTCAAGATAGTAGACACATATTTTCTACCGCGCATTCGCTTAGTGGCCTAAATAAAAAAGTTTAAATGAGATACAGTTTAAACTTTTTTATTTAGGAAATTTTTTAATTATAAGTAAATTTCTAGTCTTGATTCATTTTAAAGCGTGTATCTATTTATACAGTTTTCACATCACATATCCTGAAAAGTCAGTAACTTCACTAGGACTGTACAATTCATCTTCACTATAAGTTGGAAAATTTGACACATTTGGTTCATTAATCGTTCGATGTTCAACAGAAATTGTTTCTCTCAAACTATTTTTTTTATCAGACTTCAAAATGTATCCCACATCAATTAAACTTTTAGCTGTACCGCTATAATTTGTGGACTTCATTATATAATCATAAATTTCTTTTTGATGTGGATCTACTATATTAAATATCACTTGAATACGCTTAATTTCCTTTGCCATTTCTTACACCACCTTTAAAAATAATTTTTGAGCAATTTCATACATACCTACTACATTGGCAAACACTGCATTTACAATTTCAATTCCTTTTTCACGATATACTTTTGGCTTTAATATAATTGAATTTGTATAATAATTATTTAAATATGGAAATAACTTCTCTGATGCCCCACCTACAACAAATACTTGATCAGTTTTTTTCCATTTTTTAGAAGTATCATTAATGATCGCTCTAGCAATTGATGACGGTTCTGCTTCACCTTCTTTACTAGTGAGCATACCATATTCAGCTGTTAAACTTTCTTTATCCACTATTTTCTTATTTAAGATTGTTACTAAATTAACCGTACCACTACCTACATCAATCATTCTTACTAGACCAGCAATTGGATTTGACCAAAAAGCAGCTGCACCTTCTGCCATGACAATTACCTTTTGAATTGTAAATGTTTTTCTAATTCCATTGATAGTAATCGTGTGTTCCCTTTCTAAGGCCTCTTTCATTTCATCTGTTTCATCTTTTGTTAATGATTGATAAGGGTTTCCGATAGCTAAGTAAATATCCGATTCATAACAATTACGGTGCACTCCAAGTAAGATTCGGAGCGTTGCATCTAAGTGATTCTTAGAACTTCCATACATGGTACCACCGAACTCTGACTCAACTTTCGCTAATGTACCTGCAAAGCCTTTTAAAAGATCATACTCCCAAACCATGTCATCATGGCCATGTTGTTCTTCTTTTACTCTTACCCGATAGTCCCCAATCGCACTACAAAACTTATCTAATCCTTTGGGAGTACAAACCTTTGTTTCAAAATTACCTGCATCAACAGCCATAATCATTACTCCTCATCCTCCTCGTCTAGCATTTTAATTAATTCACGTAAAACATTTTTCCCTTGTGTTTGGACTTGTTTAACAAAATCACAAAGCAAATGAGTTATGACGATTTCAACTGTATATGGATGATCAGGATAAAAACATTCCATATCAGCTAATAAGTATTCAATACGTAAGACTATATCGCGCTCTAATGATATAGTTACCGCTTTAAAATCCTCATTATAATAACCTGGTAACTGATTATGTTCACTCATTTTATTATCGATATATATTTGAATATTTGAAGTGATACTACTAAGCCTGCTATATGCATCTCTTGGATCATTCGTTTTACATACATAATTGACAAATTCTTCTAACAGGAGTTTAACAATTTCATCAATATCTACTTTCCAATCACTAATACGGAGAATATCATTACAAATTATTTTGGTTCTTCTTACAACACCATAAGGAATTTTCATTTTTAAAGCTACATACGGATAAGCATTTAACATTCTTAGAAAGGCTTTCGCCCAACGATTTGATACATCTACTGTACCTAATTGCATGACATCTGCTTGACTATAAGTTTTCATTATAATACCTCCAAAAATAAGCCAAATTGAAACATTCGATAGGCTGCTTCTCGAATACTACATCGCCATTTAACAGCATTTGATGTAACCTCGTCATAATATCTCTGTTCTAAGTTTAAATGCACCATATAAGGACTAATCAGATAATCCCTTGGTGGAAAATCATAGGTCCTTTCGAATAACCTACAAAAACCTGCAGTTGAATATTCAGTAAGTGAAACTCTCAGCATATTGGCTTTTAGCCGTAAATAATAATCTTGTTGTTCAGATACATATACCTTGATATTCCATTTTTTATCTTTCCTAGTTTTGCGTTTATTTCCGTTTGTTTGCTTCTTTGCTTGTAAAATTGAATTTAAAGTCATTTCCCCACTCTCCTCTCTTGATGAAAAATTACGCTAACGCTACGGTCAGTTGGTCAGTAGGTCGTAATCTAGCATTTTTAAATTGTTTTCTTATTCACTACTGATTCGTAGTGAATACTAAATAGTAACTACTACTCACTGGTGATTACTTACTACTTGATAGAATTCTATGTCCTTATTTTTTTAGTTAGTACTGAAATCCGAAAAAAAAAAGTTCGGGAATCCGAACTTAAAATAAAAAAATAATAGTTAATTCATCAGGTTTAAATGAACTAACTATTATTTTTAATAATTACTATTTCTTTATTCATACTTAATTAATTTTTCAATATCTGGCTTTCCCAGTGCCAACCAAATTTTTATAAAATTATCAAGACTAGGAAGATTTCCATTCCAAATTGAATTCATCGTTGATTTTGATATCTTACATAACTGAGCAGCTTCTGTTTGACTCTTATCTCTTTCTTCAAATACTTCCCTGATCATTGAGCTTACTTTAAAGTTACCTTGTTTAATTTCTTGAGGTGGATCGTTAATTCTCCAACTTAAATAAATTGCAATTGCAGCTTTAATAATATCCTCAACTGTCGTATTTTCTGTCTTATTGTTTAATCTCTTCTTTGTATTATAGTAGTCCACATAATCTTGAATACGTTGAATTGTTTCTTCTTTTAACTCAATTTCTACTTTCATTGTATACACCCCCTTATTTCTGGAGAGAATAATAGCAAAACAATCTCGTTGAGGTGAATCCAAAGATGAAAGAAGATTCATTTGATAAAAAAATTGAACAAGATATAGAAAAAGGAAGAGATCTATAATTACCTATGGTTAAAATTATAATCTCATTAGTTGCAAATGCCTAGTCATCCATCGTAAATAAACTAGCACTCCCTAGTAATTGGTAAAATTCACCCTATTTAGTAGACACATAAAAGAGTCTACCTATAGGGTGTTTTTTGTATAGTGACCAAAAAGTAGAAACGATGAAAAAATAATTAAAAGATATTTACACAAAAATGAGAAAGACTCTTATTTCATAAAAAGCTAATCCTATGAATAAAAAAATAACATGAAACAGTATTTAATTTAAAAACATTTTGATTTCTATGTAAGAAATAATGACCCAGTTCATGTGCAATAACCTCTGACTTGTTATTTACAGAGCTATTAACATGTATAAAGTAATGCTTCTTATAGCATTGTAAAAAGCCTTTTATATTTTTCAAATTAGAATACATTATTACAATATTTAATTTTTCACATAATAAATTTATATCATTAGTCTTATACGTTTTTAATATTAATTCTACCTTTTTTTGTATACTCCTATACTGCATAACCTCACCTCGTAACTATTTTTAATTAGAACGAATAGAACGAGTGTTCCATTACAGTGGATTTTAACATCTAAATAATATATATATATTCATTAGAGTAATGACATTTTTATAAACAATATCTATTACATAATTTATAAATTAAATGAAGATTGTCTAATCTTTTTACAGTTACACAAGAAAATCAACAACAAAATAGAAATATTGAAACAAAACCTTCATTCTTCCGTCATGAGAAGCCCAATATCTATATTTCCTAAAAACAAATGTTCCGCCATGAATATTTGTTAAAGGGACCTAGTCTAGAAAACAAATCAAGTTATATTCAAAACCTCAAGCCTTAATTGATTTATGAATATATGAAGTAAATATACTAAAAAACTATGGCATAATAAGATATTCTTAACTATACTGAAAATAAATCAAAGAAAAACAATATTATAACTAATGTAAGACGAGAAAAAGAATTTAAATTTAGGAGAAAATAATAATGAATAGTTGTTTTCGAAAGATTACCTTTATAAAAATTACTATTTTTGGAATTATTGCAGCAATTGTTTTATTAAGCATTATTTCACCTAAAATTTCTGCTACAGCATCCAACATATTAAATTTAAAAACCATTTTTAGTGATGAACCTATGGATGAAATACTTATAAAGTTATTAGATAAAAAAGGATATAGAATCAGTGGTATATCAGTTGATAATAGTCATAAAAAGGTTACGATTTATGTTGATGGAAAAAACAAATACTATAATAAAGTTAAGGCTGAAATAGGAAAATCTGCTAAAGACATATTTACTTTGAAAAACTACGATGCCTTTTCTATTAATGTATCTCCAAAAGAAATTTTGGGTAAGAATGACCTTACAAAAGATCAAAAAAAATTAATTGAAGTTATTAATTCTAAAATTTACGCTTACCTAGATAAATTAAATATACATAATATAGATATTCAAACTACTCTAAATTACAATAAATCAGTATACATATTTTTACTTGGCACTGAAGCATTTACAGAAGAAAAATTTAATGAAGAAGAAGCAAATATTGAAAATGAAGTAAAAAAAATTCTAGCAACTTATAATGTTGCTAATAATGACATTTTTATTACTAGAACTCCGACGGAAGAAGAATTAATTAGTTCAAATGGTGAAATAACTGTAAATACAACAGCAGAAAAAATTTCTGATTCAATTTTCGAGGAATTTTCAAATAAAAAGAAATATATAATTAAAAGCGTTGCTATAGGTGAACAAGGGATAGATATAGGAGTTGGAACACAAAATAATCCCCTTGAACTTTTTCTATATACATCTCTAATTAGTTCAGATTCAAAAATAAGTTCAACAAAAAATTTGATTAAGTCTGAATTAACAAAAATAGTAAAAAGAAATTTAAAGGAAATAAAAAAAAATAACTTCCATTTTACAGTTACTCTCTATAGTAAGGATAAAAAAAGAATTGATAAATATATTTATTAATTAAATCAGATATAATATAGTATAAAAAAAAGAAATCACTTAAATGGTGATTTCTTTTTTTAAACTATATTATTTATACATATTTTCTGCGGAAAGAATAGACCAGTTCCAGTAATCTTCACCTTGCGCTGCAATAATACGGTCTAACCAGATTTCAAAATTAGAATTCAGGTCAATAGCTTCATTTTCTGTTGCACACTCTTCTAACCAAAATAAGTAGTTCGAATCTCTATGTGGATTTGGTTTACAAATTTCAGCGTCTATTAATATCATTCCAAATCTACAAGTGCCAATGCTAAATAACTCTTTTTCAAATACAGACATATCTTGATGTGCTTTTCTCATTTCTAATACCATTTCAATTGAATATAATTCAATTCCTTCACCAACATCTGGTTGAAATAATAAATTTGCACCATTATGAAGTAATAAAAATTCTTTATAATCTTGTGGTATAGTTCGGCCGAGTTCCTCTTCTAATTTTTCAACTAATTCAGGACTCGCAGGTGAATTGAATTCACAGGTTACATCATAAGTTAACCCTCTTGTGTGTTGAAGTGAAATCAATTTTTCTGTTTTGAATCTTTCTTTTAGGCAATTTAGTGTCGACTTTAAAATTTCCATATAATCCTCCTACGTTTAATAGTTTGTCCACCATGGTGTAACTTTTTGTTGATGAAACTTTCTATCCATTACTAATATATTTGAATAATTATTTTGTCCATTAAACTGAATCGGTAAAATATGGTGGCAATCCCAACTATCTTTCCAGTTTGGTTTGACATTATAATTATTTTCAAACCATTTTCTATATTCCGGTCTTATAGAATTCCACTCAGATCTTCTCTTTTGTTGTAAATCCTGGGATATTTTGGGGATTACAGCACTAGCTGGCACTGGCAACTTTCTTTTTGAATATGGATTCGTGTATTTTGGATATACATATCCTTTTTTATTATAAAGAGTCTTTCCTATTCCTTTATAAATAGGTGTATAACTATCCTTACCTCGGTAAGGAGTGACTTTAACATCCATTTTTCTAAATTTTGTAGTTGAAACATAAATATTCGTAAATTCTGCTTCTCCCAATTTCATAGTATCGGTATCTGACTTTACCCACTCAAATTTATCGTTAACGTGATTTGCCCTGTAAAAACTACGTTTAACTACATATTTTGTAGGCTTAGAACCATACTTTATATATAGATTACTCAGGTAGACATGATATCCAATGTAGTCCTTCTTTTTTTTCTTATCATACATCTTGTTAGCACCTACCCCTACATTTACTAGGATTACATCAGGTAAGACTTTCCTAGATAACGGGCTCGAAGAAGTATATATATCATGTATTTCATCTAAAGTATATGAATTTAAATCATTATCAAAAGCCATAATATTTAGATCTACATCCATTAATAGTGGCTTTTCAAGTTCTTCCTGAGTATAGTCATACTCCTCAAAATCTTCATTGTCTTCATCAGTAAGCTCACGTGTATCTAATCTAGTTGCTGGTTCCTCTGTACTAATTTCCTGTTTTTCTTCTTGTACTTGATCTTTTAGTCTAGCAATCTCTAATGCCATACTATCTTTTACAGTAGTAGTTTCAATTGGATCAGATAGAGTTCTAGCAGTTGCTCCCTCTTGATTTGCTATTTCTACTATATCGTCAATTTTTTTCTGTGCTTCATCGATTTCATTATTTAAATTGTTTAAAACACACTCACTCTGAGTTTCTGATTCAATACATCCCTCTGTATCTACTTCAGAAATAAACCCTTCTTCATCTATGGCTGCATTTTCTAAAGGTACTTCCCCTAGGTCTTTATGCCAATCAATATTAGACTCAATCACGTCCGAAAAATCTGAGTTAATACCCGAATTTGTGTATGCACTTATTTTAATAGAATAAATTCCTTCTAATAATCCTTGATAATTAGCGTTAACGTAAACTGGATCTGGGTCAAAAGGAAAATTACTACCTAATCTATCCGTATGCAATTTATACTGACCTGCTTGAACCTCAGTCTTAGTAGGCCATATCCCCTGATCTTTAGTCGACCAACTTAAGGTATTTCCAACGTCGAAACTTTGATACTCTTTACCATTAAATATCCAAACTTTATAACCATCTGCACCAGTAACTTCTTCCCATTGCATATCCAAATAACCTGTAGATTCGTCAATAGCATAATTATCTAAATTTGGAGTCAAAGGTGTTTCCAAAGATGGTTTTACCTCATTAGGAATAACTTTATAGAGATAAGTAGTCGAATAAACTGTTTCACCTTTAGTGTCATATGCACTTAATCTAAAATAGTATTTATCACTTGTCGCATATGTTGTACCCATTTTAGAATACAACTTGAATGGTTCTTTTGGTAAATCTAAACCTTGACCATCATGATGAAGTACTTGTGTTTTACTCGGATCTGCACTCGAAATTTCATCGGCGGTTGGCCAAATTCCCTTGTCTTTAGATGTCCAACTTGTATTATCATTCACATCAAATGACTCATAAAATTTACCATTAAATACCCATACTTTATAACCAGTAGCCCCTGGAATCGGATCCCATGTTAAGTTAACATATCCATAATTACTACCTAATTCATTTGCATACACTTCTCCTTTTGGTGGTTCAGGAACGGGAATTAATGGAATGTATGAATAAGATGCTGCAGGTTGTACCGTTTCACCATTATCATTATAAGGAACAATTTTTAATACATAATATCTTGGTTTATAATTAGGATTTGCTTTTTGGTAGACTAACGCAGGATCAATTGGCAGTTCATCACCAGATTTTGTATCGTCTAGATGTAGATCGTAACCTTCAGTCGGTTTTGGCCAATACTTTTTATCTTTCGTTGTCCATGATGTAACATTTCCGATGTCTAAAGATTCGAATGCTTTTCCGTTATACATTAAGAATTTGTAGCCTGTAGCACCCGACACAGGTTTCCAACTTAAATCAATATATCCATTATTTCCTCTTGTAAAACTTTTAACAGAAGTCATTTCTGCAAATTTTAAATTTGGAATCGTCGGTTTAAAAGGAGGGTCAGACTGTGCGCTTTCACCTAACGGGTAAATAGCTTTTATTCGAAACCAATAGTTTATATTATTTGGATATTTATTTCCATTCTTTTTATATAAAGGCGATGGATCATTTGGTAGTTCCACTCCACCACTTGTCCCATCATGTAATTTATAAACTCCACTTGCGATTTCTGATGGCGAAGGCCAAATCTTCCTTCCTTTAGTACTCCAGCTTGTTACATTTCCTACAGGAAACTCATCATAATTATTTCCATTAAAGATTAATATTTTATAACCAGTAGCTCCTGGGACTTTATCCCAAGTTAAATCAACATAACCTGAGTTTGTACTATCACCATAAGAATAGGCTTTACCGGTTGGAGAATCTGGTATCGGAATTGTATAATTGACCGATATGTAAGGATTATTATTTGAATTTGATGTTGAAACTATTTTTTTCCAATAAGATTGTCCATTACCATTTTCATGTATCTTAAAACCATAATTTGTTAAAGAGCCACCCAACCAGCTTTTCACTGTACTTGTTACGTCAAATATCGCCCACTGGTCTTTTGCTACACTTATAGTTTTAATATTTGTAGAACTTGGTCTTGTATTCCACGTAACAGTGGAGTTTGACCAAGATTCAGTGTTTCGATCTAAAAAAATATCAGTTGCGCTAGCTGATGCACTATGTGTAACATAAGCATTAAAAGTAGCATTTGTAATTGTTAGGCCATTCAAGTTAGCAGGTAATGCTTGATTTAATAATGCATAACAATTTCCTGTCGTGCTATCATAGTTACCAACTTTTAATATATACTCACCTAATCCTGAATCCCATTTCGATGTCGTACTTGAATAGTTTGTTGTCGGATACGCACCCATTACAAATGTGTCTGATGAGTTTGTTACTGAAGTTGTGGGATCAATAAAGATTGGAAATACACGTTCCGAACTAGCTAACCATTCTGGATCTGCATTTAAGGTTAACAAATACCCCTCTTCAGTTTTTTCAATCTCATAATTTACTTTATTAGAAGTTGCAGTTTCTCCCGAACCCTCATTATAATTTGAGTCGGACATAACAGGCTTAGGTAATTCAAAAATTTTTTTATTATCTTCATCTTTCAATAGGATGCTGCCATCCTCAATTACCGCTTCTAGATCTGTTTTTAATTTAAATTTAAAAATATGATAACCATCGTATTGATGTAATACTAAATCTTCTTTGGTATTCTGACTAAAAGTGTAATTTTGTAAGTCGATTGAAGGGAAAATACCTTTATGAACAATTTTATTAGTATTTTCAACAAAAGCAGCGTCAACATCTTTGGCGTTTAATGTTGTTTTGTCCTCTCCAATAGCTTGCAAGATTGATAGCGACAATGAATGTCCCTCATATGAAAAATTAGCATATTTACCATTAGACATTGTTTTTAAGAAATCAGTGTCAATTGCTGTATTTTCCGTTGTTACAATATTTGTTGTTGATTGATCTTTTACTAAATCAGGAGATATTTCTTTAAAATTTTCATCTCCTAATTCCTTCGTGTGTATTGGTTCAAAATATATTTTTTCTGTATATTTACCCTCACCGTTATAGAAAGTTTTGGTATTTTCGGTACGTTCATCAACTATTTCTCCTACTTCTGGTTCATTAAAAGAAGTAATACCTGTTTTAATATTATTTGCATCAGCATTATTTATTGGTATTTTCGCTTCAGCAAAAATATTAGTAGGTAATGATGCAAATAACAAGCTAAACATCACTAAAATCGTAAAAACATTCTTCAAATTCAGTTTTCTCACGTTGTATTTCTCCCAATATTTCATTTTTTTAAACTATTCCGATTCACTCTACCCTCCATAATTTAATATTCAAAAACCTTTTTCATTATAATTTGATTAGAAATAGATTACAATATTATTATTATTGTTAATTTTAATTATAGTAAATTTATTAGGTAAATTCAGAATATATTTTATTTAATTTCAAAATGTTTACCCCAACTTCTTGATATAATTTTCATATATCTTCTTTTTGCAACAATTTTTTCCATAATCTCAACCTGAATTAGTTTGTCCTAATTAAAAAAAAGAATATGAAGATAAATATTCCCTATTGCAAAGAATATGTAATGATAAAGGAAATAAAAAGAACTAAAACTAAAAAGAACCACTCCATTGACCAGAAGTGATTCTTTTTAGTTTTAAGTTATAGAAAGTTCAACTATGAACAACAACATTTTATCTATTTTCTTTCTATGGTAGTGGTAAAGGAGTTTCTAAAGGATGTCAAATTAAACTTCCTCTTTTTTATTGTTACTAAATCTCAATATCCATTATTGCAATAAAATTGATTTCTTTAAAATAATTGTTTTTTATAGCATATCAATCATTATATGGAATAAATATACTTCTATTCCGTTTCTTATATGAACAGTCTTTCCAACTTTAATATTCGCATACTCATAACCAATCAATTCTTGATATCCTATAGATTTCAATCTAAAATCATATTTCTTTATATATTCAACATACCTATTCCAAAATTCACCAAAATTATTTGATGTTGAATAAATTAATATAAAATTACATTTTAATCCCATTGTATCATATTTAAATATCTTATCTAAATGTAGATTTAAATATGTCTTTTTTAATGAATTTAAATTTAAAGCTTCTATAATTGAAAAAGGACGACCATCTTTTTGTTTTACAAAGATATCAACTTCTCCAGATGTTTTTCCTTCATTAGATTTTCCCCATAAAGTTTGGTCTTTATTACTAATGCCAGCCATATCTAAACAAGAAACTATAAATGTATTTCTTTCATTTTCCGTTTTATCTCTATATATATGGTTTCCTTGTAAATTAATACAAGCGTATAAGATAGTATCTAATAATTTTTCATAAGTATACTCTGAAAGCAAATCATATAGAGCTAACATTTTCTGAGTGCTTGTTTTTCCTTTTAATTTTTCAAATTCTTTTTCGATCCGAGTTTTATCGGCCATAGGAAATGTATTAATTATTTTACTTAATAACAAGTTAGCTTCTGCTTCTTCATTTACCTTGTTATCACATGCTAGCTTTTTTATATATAGAAGAAATTCAACCATTATTTGATCGTCTTTTACCTCATCCAAAAACTTATCAATTTTAATTATCTCAGCATTAAAATTTATTGAAAATATCGGTTCAATAGACCTTCTTATTAAATTTCCAGAAACATTTTTCAATAACGAACCTTCTACTAGTTCATTGTAAACCTCTTGATTTTTTATTTCATAAAAGTAATAACAAAGATTGTTAAACTCTTTTTTATAATCTAACCAATCTGATGGTTCGCTTAATCTTATCTTATTAAATGAATACAGCGTACGATAAAGTCCTACCTGAAAATGTGAAACTTCGTTAGTTGTAGAAAATATTTTTTGCTGCCATAATAGCTGAGCTATTTGTTTTAAATAATTTTCATTATTACCTTCCTGTTTTTGAATGATAGCTAGTAACATAGATACGACTAATATAAAAAAATCTGCATCAGTTCTGTTCTCTATGCAACTACTTGCATCTTCAAAATATTTAATACTTAATTTTAAAGAACAAATATATTCTTTTTGATCTTCAACTTCATTTGCCTTCAAAAAATTAACCAATCCTAGTTGAAAAAAACATTCACTTTGAATTTCACTTTCATCATGTTCACTTAACTTCAGATATATTTGCTCAATTTCGTCGGAATCTTCATCATAAAAAAGAAATAACTTTCTTAATCTGGTTAATTCTAAAAAACACTCTTCTGAAGAATCCCACTCGTCTACCAATAAGTTTAATGCAAACCTTTTTTTTATTTTATTTATCATTACAAAATTTATAAACTTTTCAAGTGCTTTCTTTCGAATATACTCATTCTCATCATTATCCTGTATAATTTTTTTAAAAAATTGTTGAAGTAATTTACTATCTAAATTTATCAATTCTTCAATACCTTTATTTTCAAAAAAATAGTATTTGTCCTTTAGAGGTAAAGTCTTAAATTTCTGTAAATCAACAGAATATGACATTAGAATACATATTCCTCTCTATTAAATACTTTTTCATTTTCAAATTTACTAACTAAATCTCTTTCTGCAGTTCCAATAATAATTTGCAACTGGTTAGAATATCTTTCATTGATGCCCTTTAATACATCTTTTAATCCATTTAGATAGTTTGAATCACCTTCTTCTTTATTTGGACTATCTATAATTAAAAAACGTGTATGTCTTCCAAAATTATATTCTATATCCAACTGAATAAGTCCTAAATATAAAGCAAGCTTTGCTCTTAATTGTTCACCTTCAGTTATCCCATCAAATGAAATATACTCTCCATCTTGTTCATAATGAATATCAAAATTTTCATTAATTCTAATTCCTGTTATTGAATGTAATCCAAAGTGTTTCAATTCCTCTAACATTAAATCATTTAAATAACCAATTATTTTTTCACTATTCTTATATCTCATCTTACTTAAATTTTTTATAGCCATCTCCAATAACTTTATTTTTATTTCAGCACTTTTATATACCATTTCATTAGAAGCATCTAATTCACTAAGACGATATTCTAAAACTGCTTTTTCTGAAATTAGAATATTAATATTTTCATTGTCATATTTTTTACTATCTAACTCGTTTAAATGTAATTCAATTTCAGCTAAACGAGTATTTAATTCTATCAAGTCACTTTTTTCGGATTTATTTATTTCCAATTTCTCTATTTCTTTATTAACTGTATCAATCTCTTCTTTCATTATTAAAATATTATTCTTTATTATTTTCTGTTCTTCCATTAAGTTTTCTTTTAAAACTTCTAAATCATTTATCTTCTGAATGTATAATTCTCTATTTAATTCATAATCCGTGTCATCTACTAATTCATGGCATAAAACACATTCTTTTTCTACATGATCACTTTTTATATCGTTAGATACTTTACGATTACAACTAGGACACTGCTTAATATTTAGATTTGAAAAGAAAATACCGATATCTATATATTCCTTCATATCATTTATTGAACGTATAACTTTGTTAGTTTCTTTTGTAATTCTTTTTAACTCAGTATTGTAGGATGTAAGTGTAGTTTCTAGTTGGCTACTTTGATTGTAGAATTTATTTAGATCAAGTGTTGCTTTCTTTAATGAGGAATTCTTTTCATTAATTACATCTATAATATAATTGTATTCTTTGTATAACGGACTAATAGGATTAATTTCAGCTTCTTTTAATTTTAGAGTAGTTAACTCCTGATCTATATCCCTTATTCTATTTAATAAATCTAGTTTTTTATCTTTCTCGCTACCAATAATATCTTTTGTTTGAGCGTTATTGAATTGTAAAAAATCTTTTTTTATTGAAAGTTGATTAATCGCGTATGTAAGTTCCAAACCTAACAACATCTGTAAAACTTTCTTACCTTGACTACCATACATTAACTTATCGCTATCTTTTGATTCTAAATAAATAGATTTAAAATAAGTTTTCCAACTTGCATTTGCTTCTATTAGTTCATTTTTATCTTTACTTGAGCTCTTTTGAGTCCATTTTAATGAATAGTATGAAAACTGTTTGAAAAAGAAATCTTGAATTTGTTCTTCATAGTCTTCTATTCCATTGGCGTCAATAATAGGATCTAACTTTTCCAAATTTAGGTCATCCAGATTATTTATAGCCTCACCATACAGTAAACCTTTCAATTTTCGAGATTTATTAAAAGTGATTATAATAGAGAAGTCTTTTTCATTGATTTTAAATACCAAAGCAAGAGAATGTAACCACTTTTTCACATCATTTTTAAGCTTATTATTACCTGTGAGCGCTAATTGAATAATTTTGAACAAACTAGATTTACCTTTAAAATTATTCGCAATAATTATATTTACTCCACTATTAAAGGGTAAATTAAGGTCTATCTTTTCCCCTTTACTCTTTTCACCTCGAACTATTACTCTTTGAATTAATAATTTTTTACCAGTTGATATAGGTGTATCTTTTTTAAAATCATTTAAACTACTTAATAATTCTTCAGTTTCTTTAAGAGTAAAAAATTCTTTGAATTCATTGTAAATTTCACTAACGAATTTTTCATAATTAAATTTCATATAATTCTTCTCCAAACATTTCAAAATATGTTCTTCTTACAGTATCTTGTATATCACTAATATAATCTTTATATGATGTATTTCTGTATTCATCAATTTGATATTGCATAACTTTTAATTGCGACCCAGAAAGATCCCCAAAATATTGTTTTATCAGTTCTAATCTTGATACATACCAGTTAAATGAAGACAAATGATTTACTTCTTGAAATTTTTCTACTGCTAAATCCGTAATAAAATATTGTTTATCTATAGTCTTTAAATCCAAACTCTTTTTACTTTTAAAATCAATAAAACCTATACTTTTTAAGAAACTTATTACATCGTCAATATTCTCATATGCGCCAAAGAAAAACCTTTCCATTTCAATTCTGCGAATAATTGGTTCATTGGAATCAAAGATAGTATTAATCAGATTTTTACAATCGATTTCATTTATTTTATTTTCCTTTGCAAATAACATAACTTCATAAGCAAAATAATCAGGATTTCTTAATAAAAAGTCAATTTTCTGTATTTTAACCTCACTTTTAAAAATCCTTCTAAAAGAATTTGGTTGATCTAATTCTTCAGAAAAGATATATAAAATTAAAAAAATCCTAAGCTTATCTTTATACCCTTTAATTTCTTCAGAAAAATCTATAGCATGATCTTCCATTTTTTCCTCCAATATTCACTTTAAGATATGATTTAATCTTATACTCAGTAATAGTAACTTTCAATTATTTCTGTTAAAATTATCCATTCAACCGGAATAGCCTTATTTCTATCTTTACAAGCTTTATAAATAAACACAACAAAAAAAAGACTTACACCGAGTGTAAGCCTCAGATTGTCGACAAAAGGGGTTCGGAATGGTCTTATTCCGAACCCCTTTTGTCATTTTTTTATATTTTGAGTGAGAATAGACCTCTGTTATCCTCATTTACTATGCTGTTTTTGGACCACTCCAAGTCCAAGTGGCCATCTTTTTTAAATTCATGGATGCAAAAGTAAGCATCGCCTGCATCGACAATTTTTTAAGTCCCCTTAAAGTTGTCCATCGCATACCATGCTTTTCTTTCGCATCTGCGAAAACACGTTCAATCGTTTCTTTTCGCTTCGCATAGATCGGTTTTACTTCTTCATGATGACGAAGGTGTTCTGCTTCCTCGATGTATTCTTGCCAAATATGACGAGTCACCACTTTTTGATGATCTTTACTTTCCGTACATTGCGCTAAAAATGGGCATGTCGCACAAATCTTTTTAGGTGATTTGTATTCACGATAGCCTTCTTTCGTTGTAGTCGAGTAAGTCAAAATTTCTCCTGCTGGACAAAGGTAACAATCATAGTGCTCGTCATAAACATATTCATGTTTTCGGAAGAAGCCTTCTTTTGTACGTGGTCGTGTGTATGGTAAAGCTGGTGTCATTTCGTTATCAATCAAGAATTTCGCAATAGCTGGTGTTTTGAATCCCGCGTCTGCCGCAACCGCAGTAGGCTTTCCAACTTTTTCAATCACTTCTTTTACTAATGGTTCCAACAGTTGACTATCATGTACGTTCCCCGGAGTCACAATACTTCCTAAGACAAAGCCGTTACGATCTTAAGCTGCATGAAAAGAGTAGGCGAATTGTTTGGTCCTTTCATCTTTTACATAGTAGCCACTTTCTGAATCAGTTGTACTTTCTTTGATTTCTTTTTCTTCTTCTTTCTCAAACTTGTCCGGGGGAAACGGCTTTTTTCCATGGTCTTCACGATCTTGATTGATTTCTGTTTGAAGCTGTTCTTGATAAGCTCGAGTTTCTTTACGAACGACTTTCTTTTCGAATTTATTCTTATTCGCACTCGCTTTCACATGGGTAGAATCAATGAAAATGTGCTCTGAACTAATTAATTTTTTCTCGGCAGCCAATTTCAAAATACGATAGAATATCTGTTCAAATAAATCGGAATCTTGAAAGCGACGCTCATAGTTTTTACTAAAGGTTGAAAAGTGTGGTACTTTATAATAAAAGCCATAGCCTAAAAACCAACGATAAGCCATGTTTGTTTCCACTTCTTCAATCGTTTTACGCATGGATCGAATGCCAAATGTATATTGAATAAAGGTTAACTTAATTAAAATAACTGGATCAATACTTAGGCGGCCCACAGGAGAATACATATCTTTCACCAAATCATAAATAAAAGAAAAATCAATTGATGCTTCTATTTTTCGAACTAAGTGATTGTCAGGTACAAGTTGGTCAAGTGCGATCATCTCTAATTGATCTCTTTGAATTGAATGATGTTTCGAAAGCATGTATTTCACCTCAAGAAAATTTTACTAATTCTATTTTAAAACAAAAAAGACTGTAGGCAAACTCGATTTTCATCGAGTTTGTCTACAGTCTGAGACTTACACCGAGTGTAAGCCTTATATATATTTTAGATAAATGGAGTTATGAGATTATTTAATGAATTCCACCTATTTCTAACATTCCCTTGATAATATTAATGCGGCCGAGAGGACTTGCCCCCCCACGGAGAAGCCTCCACTATGCCCTCAACCAAGTGTTATATATTACACACAGGATTTTTCATCATTTTTTCAATTTTTACGATATTTTCACCTGTCTACCCCAGAACTCTTTTTGAAATTACTTCGTCCCAACTCCTTTTTTATTCCTATTGTTGAAGAGTCAAGAGTCATAATTAAATAAATCTACCTTGCATTTTAATTCCATAAAAATTAATACCCAGAACCTCAAGATCAAATCACTTATATTCCCGTTCGTTAAAGTACACTTAGATGAACGCTTCTAAAATACTTGTAATCTACTAAAATGTATGTTCGTTATTTTGTGAAAATCAATTTTTGAACGTTCGGTGAATTCAAATAGATTTACGGACAGAATTTGGTATAATTTAGATATCAAATCGGAAAAAGGAATGAATATAATGGATAGTCGAAAATTTGGATACATTCGAGTAAGTAGTAAAGATCAAAATGAACAAAGACAATTGGATTCGATGAAACAACATGGTATAGATGAGCGTGATCTTTTCATTGATCAACAAAGTGGCAAAAATTTTAATCGAGAACAATATCAACTGTTGAAACGAATCCTTAGAAAAGGAGATATCCTTTATATTCATTCTCTCGATCGATTCGGAAGAAATAAAGAAGGTATTTTAGAGGAATGGAACGACATAACCAAAACTATTCAAGCTGATATTGTTGTCTTGGATATGCCGTTGTTGGATACAACTCAATATAAAGATAGTTTGGGTACATTTATTGCTGATCTTGTTTTACAAATTCTCTCTTGGATGGCTGAGGAAGAACGAGAAAGAATACGAAAGCGTCAACGAGAAGGAATTGATGCAGCTCTACGAAATGGAGTCAAATTTGGGAGACCTACTATACAACTTAGTAATGAATTTGAAAATGTATATGAAAGATGGAAGTCGAAGGAAATTACGGGGGTTGCTGCGATGAAAGAATTAGGAATGAAGAAAACGACTTTTTATAAATTCGTAAGAGAGTACGAGAAAACTAAAAATGAGTTGTATATATAATAGGAAGAAACTAGCTTAATCATCTGTCTAACATACCAGACCTTATCATCAACTAGTAAAAATATGACATTAGATTCAAAGTGTATATTTCTTGAGTACACTTTAAAAAAGCAAGTTTTTCAATACCTTTATTTTAACTTAATAATATATCATTATGAATTATTAGTTTAAGTTATCCATAGCTCATTATATGGATCTTCTTTATCAAAAACAAATCGTTTACTTGACGGGTTAATGCTTGTTTTTGATGACTGAACTACTCCTGCATTGAGCTTTGCGTATTCGATTGCTTGCCAATAACTTGCCCAATCTTGTTTTTTTAAAGTTTTTTGCATTTTTCAAACCAAACCATAGATAAGAAAAAGAGAATCATGGACCTATAGCCACAGATTCTCTTTTCGAATGATAAACTAAGCAATCATTAATATACAATATTATTAATTTAACGTTCTAGTTATCAAAAATAACATTTCATTTTTTTTCAAATAGATTTGTTCAGCTGAGCTTGGAATCGGTAACTTTTCAATTGGAATATCCCTAATATATAATTCCATAGCTTCTTTTGCCATTTTTTGCGCCTCTACATTTGACCATGCACAGGATAAACATCCTGGTAAATCTGGAAAAGAAATGTTAATACCATCATTGTCGTATTCAAAAATTGCATAATATGATACCTTCATTTACGCCCATCCTCTCATAATCCGGCTTGTTTTCTAATACTTTGTAATGTACCAATAGGAAGATCTTTAGCTCCATGCCATGGTACTGTGACTCTTCTTGATCCTTTTCCTAGTTTAACGTGGCTTCCTTCTTGATCAATCGCTTCAAATCCCTTTTTTTCCAGATATTTAATTACTTGTTTTGCGTTTTTTGGACTACGAAAAAATGTATTTGCTTTGGTTACACCACTTTTCTTCGTATTTTGCTTCCATTTACCAGTCTTATTTTTATAATCGGTCGTTCTTGCTGCTTTCCGTTTATAATAACCACCATAGGCATCGTTTGATTCAGATTTATAATAGGAATAATTTAATGGTGGTTCACCTTGTTCCATTTCTTCTTCTGGTAACTCTCTATTCCCATTAGGATCAAAAAATCTTACTGGGTTATTACTTGCATATTCATAACCATTTTGTGTAATTGAATCACTTTCTTTACCTGGATCCGGATCTAATGATAAAAATACTCCTTGTTTAGGGTGGTAATATCTAGCAATTAGATAGTAATAACCTGTATCCACATCATATTGATAACCAGCAAATCGATAAGGATTATCTTTTACTTCAATTGTTTCTTCTGTTTTTAATGGATTACCCCAAGCATCGTACTCATATGATGCAACAATTTGGCCCGTCTGATTAGTTAAAGCAATAACGTCTCTATGAGAGTTATAATGGTAATAAAATAGTTGCCCCTGAGTTTTCATCGCTAGACGTTGACCATTAACTGAATAGATATAGGATCGTAACACAGCCCCCGTACTATCTGTTTCATATAGTACGTTGATACTGTCTCCATCGTAAAAATACTTAGTTGTGACACCATCAACCGTCTTCTCAATACGACGACCTTGCTCATCATATTTATAAGTCGCAAATGGTATACTTTCTCCGTTTTTCGTAACTGAAATTAGTTGACCTAGTGGATTCCACTCGTAACGATAATCTCCGTCATCTGTACGATTACCATCAGCGTCATAATGAATTGGGTCATTACCATATTCAGTTAATTGATTTTCCTTATTAAATTGGGAGTTTGTTTCAGTTGTTGCGCCGTCTTTAGTTTCTTTCACATTTGTACGATTACCAAAGCCGTCATAACTATAAACGTTTTTTGTACCATTTGGAAGTTCTTCCGATGTTAATTGATTTAAAGAATCATATGTGTAAACAACTGCTTGATTGTTTGGTAAATTTACTTTTGTACGATTACCATTTGCATCGTACTCATATGATTCATCTAATAGGATTGAACCATTATCTAATTGAATTCGCTCTGTATCAATTAAATTCCTATTATCATATTGATAGGATGTACTCGAATTATTACCTGCAGTATAGGAACGCAAGTTTCCAAGTTCATCATAACTAAATAAAAAGTTTTTGCCTCCATTTGAAACAATTGAATTTTGATTCATATTGTTATACGAATAACTTGTTGTTTCAGACATTTGCCCTTGGTTAAAAGTTGTGCTTATTAATTTATCTGAATCAGATGGATACAACCACGTTTGGACCGAGCTTGCCGTTCCTTGGGTTATGGTTTTTTTAGTAATACGGTTTTGAGTATCAATTACATCGTTTGTAGTTGTTCGATTTAATAGAGCGTCATCAACTTCTGTTTGATTTCCATTTCCATCGTACGTAAAATCATAATAGTTTATATGATTGTAAGCAATTGAAGTTATACGATTTGAACCATCATAAGTATTTGAAATCGTTGTACCACTTGGTAATGTTGATTCAATTAACCGACCATTATCATCGTACTTATTTGTTGTAGCATCATTTAATGGTCCAGTTGTTTTTACTAAATTACCATTGTCATCATAGTCAAAAAGGTAGGTCTGACTAAGGTTATCTATTGAACTATTAATTGTTTTACTTGTTTGTAAACCTGCTTTATATTTGTAGTCGATAGTTGTGTGATTCGCAAGTGTTACATAGTCTAGTTGATCTGCATTATCATAATGGAATTGTTTCACATTTTGACTCGGACTCGCATCTGTTACCTTTGTTTGATTTCCAAACGAATCATATTCAAATTTAGTTGAATAATTTGCTTGGTCAGTCGTTTGAATTAAGTAATTACCATCTGTATCATAGATTGATATTGTTTTATTTTTTCCTTTTATAATGCGAATACCATCAAACCAAGCTGTACCTGTAAAGTTCCCTCCAAAAACAACTGACACATCAATTGTATTGATAGGTTTTGATGCTAATGCTGAGATATCTGTATATGCTCGATTCCAATCTTTTGTTCCATCTAAAAAGTTTGCAGTAATAGTTGCGTTTGTTCCATCTGTGTAATTAATGACTGCTTTTAATGCATATTTAGTCGAATCTTTCGTGCCACCAATTGGAACAACAACATTTGTTGCTTTAGACAATCCCGTTAAAGTTAGATCAATTGGTTGATCATCTGATTTTTGGCCAATTAAAACCGTTTGTTTATACTCATTTGTAGGAGCTGTGGAACTTGAACGAACGATTTTTAATGAATTTGATGAATCAAAATGTTCTGCTGTGTCAACAGTACCGCCACTACCTATCCAAGAAGTTAGTGCGTTTTCAAAGCCTCCATTTTCAATTGGGTTATAACTAGATTGAAACTCGGATTTTTCCAATTGAACCGAGTCAAACCACACATCACCTTTACCATTAATAGAATTGTGATCTACTTCTAATTTTACTTGAACTTTCGTTGTTCCAGCAGGCGTTTTAAAGGAAAAAGGTTTATTAATCCACTCTTGTTTTCCAGAAACATTAATTGTACCGACTGTAGTACCAATACTTGTGCCACTTGCATTAAAGAACTGGAATCGATAGATTGCTTGTACATTTGTTAAATCAGACTTAATATCTGAACTTAAAGTATATATCGTATTTTCTTTAATATTATTAATGGTTTGATATAAATATAGATACCCAGTAGAATCAGATGTTGATACTGGAGAAAATTTAATGGATTTATTTCCACTAATACCATCTTTACCTACAGAATCAATACTAATTGTACCTGTATCATTTACAGGTGTAACAATTTTAGTCCAACCAGTTAAATCACTTTGGAAGCTACCATTCGTTACTAAATTTGTTGCTGCACTTAAACTATTACTAGTTTCGATAGCATTTCCAAAACTATCATATTTCGTATAAGCTGCAATCGAATTCGAAATATCATTATCTGATACAGCATTCACGCCATCATAAACGGTAGATGATTCTTTTGACTCAGTATCTGTGTATGAAGTTTCATTATTTAAATTATCGTATTCAAAATCTTCTGTACCATAATGAGATGTAGCTGTATCTGTATTACCGTTCGTATCATATGAATAGGTTTCAGTTGGCGATTTATCAACATCATTTGGATCATATGATTCTTTCAATCTATTACCTTCATAGTAATATGCAGTTGTCGTATTTTTCCCGCCAACATCTTCTTTTATTCTAGTGGGATTGGCATCTGCATTGTACCAATACTGATTGATTTTATCATTTGGGAATTGAACTTTTACAAAATTCCCTAATGAATCAGAATCATAAGTTAGTTGATAGATTTTATTCATCGGATCAGTTATGGAAGCTACTTGATCATCTTGATACACAATATTTATAGCTGGCGTATTCGTTGAAATAACTGGTAATAATACTTTTGTCATTTTATTTTCAGAATCATATTCGTACTGAGTTAATTCATTATTTGGATCGGTTACTTTTGAAAGCAACAGACCATTATACTCATAATTGATTGTACGACTCGAGAATAAACTTAACAGATCGATATGTCCATCAGCATTATAATGAACATCCACCACTTTTGTATTTGATGCATCAGATATTGACGTCAATTGATTAGTAGTATAATTAAATGTCGTTTTAAGATGATTTCCATCTTCAATACTTTTAATATGACCAGTCGTCTTATCGAAAGTCTTTGTTATTTGACTATTATCTTTAAGTGAAAGTTCTGAGCCATTATCTGTTAATGTTAAATCAACGCCAGTTGGTGGTTGATATACTCCTTTTAAATCTTTTTCAAATGTTAAAAGTGTGCCATCTTCATCTACATAATGAGCTTCATTATTTATTAATGTAATCGATTCATCTAAGTTACTATGCCAGCCTACTCCAAATAATCCATTGATTGTTGACTGACTATTATAAGTTCGTTCAATTGTGATTCCTGTTCCTTTTCCACCTAATGAAAAATCATTTTCACTTCTGATATAGTTACCAGTTGCAGTATTAACACTACCACCAGGTACATCCACATATGACCAATAGTCTTGAATACCGAGGAATGGTACTGCATCTCCAATTACTGTTCTAAAATATGTTGTTGAATATACAGTTTCTCCTTGGGTATTATATGCACTTATCCTAAAGTAATAGTATGGACTAGTTGCATAAGTTGTCCCATTTTTTGCATACAGTTTAGATGGTTCGAGAGGTAATTCTACACCACCATAATTAGGATCATCCGGGTTAGTCGGATGATGTAAATTTTTCATGCCACCATCAATTTCCGATTGACTCGGCCAAATTCCTTTATTTTGTGTGGTCCAACTATCTACATCCCCTACATCATAGGATTCATAATCTTTTCCATTGTAAACCCATACTTTATAACCTGTTGCTCCCGAAATCTTATCCCAACTCAAGTTTACGTATCCTGAGTTACTTTGACTTAAATTTGTATAAGCTCGTCCTGTTGGAGGACTAGGTACAGGAATTTGCGGAATGTATGAATAAGAAGCTGCAGGTTGCACCGTCTCACCATTAGCATTATATGGAACAATTTTTAATACGTAATATCTTGGTTTATAATTGGGATTTGCTTTTTGATAGACTATAGACGGATCTATTGCTAGTTCATCACCCGATTTTGTGTTATCTAAATGTAAATCATAACTTTCTGTCGGTTTTGGCCAATACTTTTTATCTTTCGTTGTCCATGATGTCACATTGCCGATATCTAATGATTCGAATGCTTTTCCGTTATACATTAAGAACTTGTAACCAGTTGCACCTGTCACAGGCTTCCAACTTAAATCAATATATCCGTTTGTTCCTCTAGTAAAACTATTAACAGAGGTCATTTCTGCAAATTTCAGATTTGGTATCGTCGGTTTAAAAGGTGGGTCAGATTGAGCACTTTCACCTAACGGATAGATAGCTTTTATACGAAACCAATAATTTGTATTTGTAGGGTATTTATTTCCATTCTTTTTATATAAAGCTGATGGATCATTTGGTAGTTCTACTCCACCATCTGTACTGACATGATGCAATGTATAAATTCCACTTGCGATTTCTGATGGCGATGGCCAAATTTTCCTCCCTTTTGTACTCCAGCTTGTTACATTTCCAACAGAAAACTCATCATAATCATTCCCATTGAAAATTAACACTTTATAACCAGTCGCACCTGGAACTGCATCCCAATTTAAATCAACGTATCCTGAATTGGTACTATCACCATATGAATAGGCATATCCAGTTGGTGAATCAGGTGTTGGAATAGTATAGTTAACGGATATGTATGGATTGTTATCAGAATTTGAAGTTGAAATTATTTTTTTCCAATAAGATGATCCATTTCCGTTTTCATGTAATTTAAGACCATAATTAGTTAAAGAACCATTTAACCAACTTTTTACTGTATTTGTAACATCAAAGTTTGCCCACTGACCTTCTCCTACAGTAGTAGTTGCTATATTTGTAGAACTAGGTTTCGTATCCCAAGTTACGGACGAATTAGACCATGATCCTGTAATACGATCTAACCAAATACCTGTTGCACTCGAAGAAGCACTATGTTTTACGTATGCATTAAACGAAGCACTAGTAATCGTTAAACCAGTTAGATTTGCTGGTAACCCTTGGTTTAAAAAGGCATAACAAGTACCGGTAGTACTATCATAATTACCAATTTTTAAGATATATGCACCTAGCCCAGAGTCCCATTTTGAAGACGTACTAGAATAATTTGTAGTTGGATAGGCGCTCATTACAAACGTATCTGATGAATCCGTTACAGAAGTTGTCGGATCAATAAATACTGGGAACACTCGTTCAGGACTTGCTAACCAATCTGGATCAGCATTTAACGTTAATTTATATCCACCATCTATTTCTTCGATATCGTAGCTCACTTTATCAGATGTAACTGCTTCTCCGGAACCTTCATCAATATTCGAATCCGACATAAATGGTTTCGGCAATTCAAAAATCTTCTTATCATCGTCATCTTTCATTTGGATATTGCCATCTTCATCAATCGTCGCTTTTAAGTCAGTTTGAATATTAAAAGTAAAAATATGATAACCATCGTAATGGTGTAAAACTAAATCTTCTTTTGTGTTTTGATTAAAGGTGTAGTTTTGTAAATCAATTTGCGGAAAAATACTTTCATGAACAATTTTGTTCGTATTCTCAACAAACTTGGCATCAACATCACTTGCGTTTAATGTTGTTTTATCTTCTCCAGCAGCCTGTAATATAGACAATGACAAAGAATGCCCTTTATATGAAAAATTAGCGTATTTGCCATTTGACATTGTTTTAAGGAATTCAGTATCGATCGCAGTATTTTCTGTTGTTATGATATTTGTAGTTGTATTATCTTTTACCAAATCCGGAGAAATTTCTTCGAAGTTTGTTTCTCCTGGTTCTTTCATATTTACAGGTTCAAAGTAGACTTTTTCAGTGTATTTACCGTCGCCATTATAGAATGTCTTGGTATTAGTCGTACGCTCATCAATTAATTCTCCGACTTGTGGTTCAGTATCTTCAACCGAGTTTGTTTGAACTACTGTCTCATCAACTTTTTTCGTACTAGTTAATTCTTCAGCAAATGCTTTTAATTGAATTGAACTAATAACTAAAACTGTTAACACAATCCTAATAAAGAAAAGCCTTAGTGTATGTTTCTTCATGTGTATAGCCATCCTCTTATTCAATTTTGATATGTTCTAGATAGAAATTGACCACTTTTTTCTGAACCTCATAAACCTTTCTTAATATTTAGAAAACAAATAAAATTATAAATTCGTTACATTTTTATTACAATGTTTTTTACTGAATATTATAAATTTTTAATTATATACCCAACTAATCAACTATAAATTTATTAGTCTTTAAACAACTCAATATTACTATTTATTCATTTTTTCTTTGCATTAAAACATCCAAGTTATTCTCGCATAAATATCAATATTTCTAATCAATAAAAAATGCTTGTAGCCATGTATAATTACCTCTTTGTCTATCAAGCTAAAACTCAATTAAATTTGATTTTATAAATACTTCTTCGGACCATGGATATTCTTCCAAACATAGCTGAATAAACTATGAATCTTTGAAACTTCATTTTCATTAATCTCAAAAATTTCAACAGTATGGTCCATATTTTTGTCTTTAGCATAAGTACAAGAAACACTTCTCTATCCGCATCTGTGATATAGGAAGCCGCTAAATTTTGTGCATCTTCTGGGCATTTAATACTATACTTAACAAACGGTGCTGATACTTCTCTAATTTCTTGCTTGATTCTTACAACTTCAAAGATTGATGTTAATTCCATGTTTCAAAACTCCTCTTCCCTTAGTATTCAGTTAATAATGATTTAATTCTTCCATCAACTACCCCAGAATCTGGTCTTTAAGTTCTTAAAATCATAAATACACCTAAAGCTCTACCAATAGCAGTAATTTTACGAATAGCATCTACTATCTTTTTATCCTCAATTAATGAGTATTCATCCGATTAACCAGAGATTTAAAAACCCATGCTACAAATGCAACCAAAGATGATGGGAAAGATATTATTGCATATGATGAAGATAACGAACCGATATATGTAGAAGTAAAACATTGGAAAGGAAATGTTGGTAGACCCGCCATACAAAAGCTTGAAGGAGCAATGAGTGCAGATCGTGTTAAACGTGGTTACTTTATTACTTCATCTGGATTTACAAAAGAAGCCTTAGAATATGCTTCTAAAACAAATATAACGTTAATAGGTGGAAATCAATTAATACAGCAAATACACAGCTAAAACCCTTGTTAATTACAGACAAGGGTTTATTGTTTTGAAAATGAACGTATTTTATGTGGAAGTTTTTTCTTTAATTTCGTAATTTTTCTGCTCTTTTTTTAAATTTTGATTGAATTATTTTTGGTTGGTCGGTATATTCCATATTATAATTATTTTTATTAAGAAAACAGAGGGATGTGTGAGCTTGAGCTGGAGAGAGAGACCAAGGGTAATTGAAGATTGGAATGAAGAAATCGATTCGATCATGTCAATTGATGAAAACGGAACAACCGATTTAAGTTTTTATAAAAAATTACTACTTAAACATTTTGATTTTAGTGATATTGACCAAACCCATTTACATGACAAAATATTTACCGTTACTGGAGTAGTAATGAATCGTAATGATTTTCCAGCTTTTAAGGATAAAATAACTACAATAAAAGAAACTCATTGGGAAAATGGAATTTTTCAATATAAAAACAATGAAAAAAAAGTTGTTTTTCACTCAAGAGAAATTAGAAAAAAAGAAGGACCATTTGAACCAACCAACATTAATTATCCAAAATTTATTACAGATCTTTCTTCATTAATGACAGAAACTCGATATAAAATATTTAGTTCCTCAATTGATAAGTTGGTCCATTGTTATCAATATATCGACCCTTATCACGTTTATAATTTATGTTTAACGTTTGTTATTGAAAGATACTGTATGCACTTAAACAATTACAATTTAAATGGTTTACTTTTACTTGAATCTAGAGGAAAGAAAGAAGATGCATTTATCTTAAAACACATTACAAGGCTATTGGATCGCGGTACACAATATAAGTCTCCAGAACACTTCAATAGAATTAAAGGTGTATATTTTAATCCAAAGTGGGTTAAAAACGATCCTTCAAAATCTTACGCACTTTTAGAATTAGCAGATTTAGCATCATATCCAATTCATAAATATTCGCGTTCTTCCCAAAAAGATTTAGCATTTGAGTCAATTGAACATAAATTTTATGGATATCCTTATTACAATGGAAAAGGACTCAAAAAATTCCCATAAAAAAAACCGCACAATGGCGGTTTCCGTCCGGGACACCCCGAACCCTACTTATATTATAAACAAAAAATGATACTTTAAGCAACATTATTAAAATAAATCCCTGCTACCAAACGGTAACAGGGAATTTCTTGCATGTTGATATTGTGTTAATTCTGCATTGATAAACCTTCTTAAAATATTTTACTCCAAGTTTGTTGACTAACGACTCCATCTACTTTAAGACCTTTTCGTTCTTGATTCTCTTTTACTTCTTTTCTAGTTACTTCGTCATAAACACCAGTAACTTGTACTTTTACTGCTCTTTGAATACGTTCTACATCTTTACCCTTACTACCCACTCTTAAAGGCCGGGGTAAGGAGCAATATCTTTATCAATGATTTCAGCTTTAATAGCAGTATCAGGCTTAGTAATTTTAGGTGCTACCCAATCTTTCTTTACTTCAAAAATGGGGATTATCAGCTTCCTTCCAAGTACCCCCCCATGTAATTCCTAACTTTTTAGCAATTTCACCTGCTTTTTTAAATGAAGTAAAATCATATAAATCTTTCGGTTTATTTACAGCAATATCCCATGCTAAACGACCTGTATGATTACTTGACCTTGTCCACGTTACTTTCTCACCTTCTCTTGTTCTACCATAAGAATAGAGATAATCTTGTCTTTCTTGTGAGCGATATGTTTCTGTAATGAAAATGTCTAGATTTGCTTTTTTACATTCTTTAAGAAATAATTTACAAGCTTTTTGTGCAACTGGTAAAAGTTCATTAATATCTCTACATGATTTAGTTACATCAGTCATTTTGATCCTCTCCTTTATCGAATGTTTTTAATTTGTCCTCCACTTGAGAAGGAAGTACCACACCAATAGCACTTAAATTTTCTACAATACTTCCACCTTCTTTATAGATAAATAAAGCTAGTGTAAAGCCTGTTAAATAGAAGTTAAGACCCAATACAATATCGAGAGCTAATACAAATACAATGATCTACCTTCTCTCCATTAAAATAGCCCTGTATAAACAGTGCATAAAAAATACACCTTACATTAAATCCTTTGTAAGTGCAAACATTGGTAAAACAACTTCTTCAGTTATTAAAGCTATTGTTTCATCGTATTGCCCTTAATCAAAAGCAAATCGATAGGTTGTCTTTGCCTTGCCACGCATGCTCACCTCCTTCTGAAAAACCCCGTGGGGAATTTTTTGTGCGTTCGATGGATACGCGGTATTACAGACGCGCGTCCTAGCTTTTTTGGTCCCCCTAACCATACATTTAAAAGCTAACCATCTTCTTAGCATCCTATTTTAAGCCTAGTATCTATTTCAATTCCTGAGACAAAATAAAAAGACATTCACCAAGTGAATGCCTTTAATCGTCTTCTTTTCCTTAATTTCTTTCCTATGTTTAGTTTTTTAAAAATTTAGTAGCTTTTACAGTAATATTTAAAATGTATCCAATGATTTTATAACTTCTACTATCTTAACTAGAAACTATTCAACTAAATTATTGTGCTAGTTATATAAGGATATTATATCATTAATTATATCCTTGATTTTTAATTCTCCATTTTCCCTTTATGCTATCTCTAACTAGAATCCAACTATAATTAGTCTGAGTAGAATTTGGCTCATAGAACCCATCACTACCAGAAGAATCAACTTTAAAGTTAGAAAGCAAAACCATTTCGTAATCGCCACCAGAATCTGTAGATTCTTCATTTTCTTTTTCTGAATACCATATTTTCGTAAGTTTGCAGCCTTTTATATTGAAATTTTCCTTCACGGTAATTACAGCTTCATTTATTTCTCTCTTATTGAACTGATTAGAATGTCCTATAATTACCTTTACTGTATCAGCATTCACGGTATCCTTTTGATGCTGATAAATTAGAATAGAGATTCCAACAACTAGTAATAGAAAAAGAGAGATATAACGTTTCTTATTCTTCATAAATTAAACCTCTATTTTTATTTTGGATTTTTATTAGACCAAGTTTTACAGTCAATACCACAAATTTAATTGTTTAACTAAAACTTAATTACTCTATAGTCATTATATTGATCACTAATGGTGAATAATGAATAGCGTGTTCTATTAGTGTCATGACCATCGTACGTAACAGTACCATTATAATTATATGCTATTACAATTGTATGATACCAACCATGGTCACCTTTTCTATCAAGCAATTGAACAATATCACCTGCTGCGGCATATCCCATTACTCCTGATGCATAACTATATTTTTGTGTTGAATGACCTTGGCTACCCACCCAATAATTATAAAAACCAACAACAGTTGACCAGGAATTTGAGTAATTTTGTGAGTCTTTATAATACCAATAGTCTCCACTAGGATCTACACCAGAATATGTTCTACTTTTCATCGTGTAACCACCTGCTTTGACTACTTGAGACGCAAAATTTGTACAGTCATGTCCAATAAAGTCTTTGTAAGATGGATTTCGAGCATTTGACCAGTAGTCAGCATAACTTATCGCTGCACTTCTGTTATAAGTTATCATAGGGTCTACAAGAGATGATGCTGGTTGTTTCGTCTCTAATTCATAGTTCATTACTTCGTTTTCATTTCTAATCTCATTAATAGTTTTACTTGTAATACTCTGATTTAATTGAAAATTACCGTCTGTATTTCCTGAATTATCTAACTCTACTAAATATGTACTTGCGTAAGTTCTTATAAAATTATAGTCTGGATTTGCTTCAAGTTCAGAGAATTCCCCGTCATTTTGAGTGCTCGTAAGCATATCCACTAGAAAACTTACATATTCTGCTGAACCGATAATGTAATTTAAATTATTTTCTACCATATATTGATCTAATAATGTTTTACCATCGGCAATTGTAAATCCCGTATCTGGATGGAAATCAGGTATAGTAGGAGTAGCTGCTTCTGAAGCATCACTCTCACCATCGCTAAAAACTGCTATAACTCGTACCCAATAATTATACGAATAAGTATAATTCGGCTGTCCTAGAAAATGGAAGTTATTATATGCATTAATATAAATAGGAGTTGGATCTAATGGAAGTTCCTGACCACTTCCATCATCATGAAATCCATAATATCCATCTTCTATTTCACTTTGTGTCATCCAAAGCCCTTTACCTTTTGAAGTCCATTGAGTTTCATTTCCAGCATCAAAGTATTGATAATTAAGACCATTAAAAATTGCTACCTTATAACCAATGGCATTTGGAACAGAATTCCAACTAACATCAATGTATCCAGTATCACTACCATCTTTATAGTTAAATGAATCTACTGTTGGTCGATCTGGGGCAGGCCAGACGCTGCTTGTCTGTTGAACTCTTGTCTCTTTCTTTGGCACTGGAGCTGGTATTAAATCCAAAAGAGTCACAGTCTTATTTTCCTGGGTTGTTTCTGCAAATATTTTTTTGGGTGAAGCTAATCCACTTAGTGAACTAGCAATTATTGTTGCAGATAATACATAGGTAAAACCTTTTTTAAATATGTTTTTTTGTCTCATGCCACATCTCATCTCTATATTTATATATATATATTTTGAATATACCGGTACATGAGAATAGTAGCATGGCAGAATTAAAGTTTGTATTGGGAAAAAACATTAAATTCCCATGTGAAAACTTTAATGTTTTAATTAAAATAACTCATACTAAAAGACTATTAAAAATTATCTTTAATAAACTTTATTATTTTTTCCTTTTGACATTTTTCAGGTACCGATATCCCTTAAAATTTGAGTACTACTTTATTGAAAACTACTTATATCAAAATATAACAAAATCCAAAATAAAGAAGCGGGTACGGAATTCTGTAAAAGCCATTCTATAAGACGGAGTCTTTTGTTACACGATCACCATTATACATTTAGGAAATTATCCCTATTACGACAAGATTATAAATTGGGGGAATTTCGATATTTTTAAAGAAACTAAACATTCTAATGTTACATTCATAAGCCAAGATGAAATTTCGTCCCATTCGGCTAAATGCTCATGCCTTGCGTGTCTATTGAATCTCTCAATCTCTCTTTCTGATAAAATCTCATTTGCTACCTTTTCAAAAACCTGTTCTTTTGTTATCATTTCCCATTTTCCTCCATTGATTGCAAATATCAAGGATATTGCTGCAGAAAAAGATTTTAATAGAATATGGGACTCAGAAAAGGAATTTTACTGGGAACATTTTTTTCGAGTGAAGTTGAACCAATGATCCCTAAAGTGTTAGATAATCTTATTGCTGTTTCAAATATTATAAATAATAGATCCGTTATTTTGAATAAAAGTTTTAAAAGAGAACTAGCTAAAATTATATATTTTCAACAACTAAGAACAAAAAAAGCGAGAAAAATGCAGTTTCGATTAGGAGAAAAAGTTGCTACTGAGGTTTTAACTTCTGTAGAAAACGAACTTGACAAGTACTTATCGACGGAACAACGTGAATACTTAAATGATTTTAAATATAATGAGAATTTCCACAAAGAAATAACATTTCCAATAATAACTTCTCCAGAAAGGTTGGATATTGAAATACTTTTAGAAAAACACTGGGTGTTGTATAAAACTCCTTCAAGTAAAAAGTATCCATTTCTTACTAGTGATAATCCAGTCTGTTCATATTATATATATCAGCTCCATCATATTTATTTTCAGTTTTATTCAGCTTTAAATGGTTTATAAATTTTGTTTTTTGAATTTCCCAGGATCCCATCTATTTATATAATTTTTATTATAAGGGGATATGCCAAATAGTATAAAAGTACCCGAACAATAGCCCTTTTTTAAAGTGTCTTTTATTCGGGTTACAATTCAAAGTTATTTACTCAGAAACATATTCAATTTCTGCACCTAATTCATATAGTTTATTGACTAAATTCCCGTGTCCACGATGCAAATGTTCTAAACCACTTAAATAAGTAGTCCCTGTTGCAGCTATTCCGGCACAAACAAGACCGACTGCAGCACGAATATCCTTAGCTTCCACATGAGTTCCTTTTAAAGATCCTACCCCATTAATTCTAACAAGATTACTTTCCCTGTCTATCTCTATAAGAGCACCCATTTTCCTTAATTCTGCACAAATTGAAAATCTTCCATCAAAAACGGTATCTTTTATCACTGATTCACCTTGACAAATAGTTGCTAAACTAACTATTTGAGGTTGCATATCAGTAGATAGACCTGGGAATGGAGAAGCACTTATACAAATAGATTGCAGTTCTTTCGGGGTAAATACGCTTATCGAGTTTGTACCTATATACTTCAATTCAAGTCCGATCTCTTTCAACAGTGCTATTATTGTACCATTGTGCTCTGGAATGACACCATGGATAATTCCTTCTCCCCTTGTTACTGCAAAGGCAACGAGTAATGCCCCAGCTTCTAGACGATCCGGAATTACTTGGTGATTAACACCTTCTAAATTCTCAACGCCTTGAACGGTTATTTTTCTTGTTCCACTGACTTGAACATTCGCACCCATTTTATTCAAAAAAAGTATTAGATCAACAATTTCCGGGTCGATGGCAGCATTCTCTATTACTGTTGTACCAACAGCACGGCAGGCGGTAAGTATTGATTGAACTGTTGCACCAAAGCTTGGAAATCTTAAATTTATATTAGCCGCTTTAAGAGGTAATTCCTTTGCTTTAGCATATATGATTCCATTTTCTATAGTAGTATCTATACCGAGTGATTTTAAAGCACTAATATGTATGTCAATCGGACGGTCTCCAAAGTTATCCCCCCCAGGCAGAGAAATTTTAGCTTCTCCTAAAGCTGCTACAAGAGGTCCCAGAAAAAGAATTGAGTGACGTATCTTAGACATCAAGTTCTGACTAATGTGTCCGCTCTTTAAACTTGTGCTATCTATAGACAAAGTAGATCCTTCCCTAGAACTTATGATTCCAATTTCATCCATTATATCTATCATGACATCTACATCCGACACTAAAGGAACATTCTCTAAATTAGTTACTCCTCTAGTCGCCACACATGCTGCTGGAATTAAAAGTATTACAGAGTTCTTTGCACCATCAACAGTTGTTTCCCCTCGAAGCCGTTTTCCCCCATTTATTCTAATTGTCTTACTTGAAAGTAGCTTATTTTCTACACTCATTTATCTCACACTCCTCATTAGTATACTTTAAGCGCTACTTGCACTAATGAAAATTCTATATTATCAATCTCAGGTATAAACTAACTAAAATTTAAAGTTTACTCGGCCATTTCTAAATCAATAGTCGAGCTCAATATTGACGACTTTTCGTCAATTAATACATTTATATTTGAAAAATAATCATACCCAAGTCTGGTCCATGAAAAAGGATGAACTAATAGTTGGAGTTTGGGGTATAACTGTAATGATGCACTATCTGGATATCCATAGTCCCAACGATGCATGGAATCTGCAAAATATTTTACTCTAAGGTTTTCTAGATTATCCTCCTTATTCCTATATTCAAAAAAACGATCTTCATAGGCATTTATGAGACCATTCATCTTTAGATTTAACAATAAAACTTCTTTGGTAGGTCTATGGAAGGAAAATCTATCAATAGGTATATCAAGAAAATTTTGCATAACAGTAATGTCATCACTAATATATCTCTCTAGATATTTTATATTTTTAAGCATACCTAAATGAACATGTATCCCAATTTTATGTCCCATCTTAGCAATAGATTGTATCTTTTCAATGTTCTCTTTAGAAAATATATTATAGGCATTGTTTCTTATCTGGAAGAAGTAACTTGAGCATACACCGAGTTTATTTTCTAATTGAGCCAAAGCATGTGCCCTTTCAACTGAGAATTCTACATCATGCCGAATAATAGCAAAGTTATTTGTAAAATCATCAATATCGCTAAAATCAAGTACTTGATGTGTCTTCTTGATACGATTTATTATCTCTTTATATTCCTGGAAAGAGAATCTATTCATAGTTTACTTCCTCCTTTACTTTATGAATAATAAAAAATACTATCAACTCACTATCATTCTTGTAAAGATTGTACAAATTACAGTACAGGCTAAGTATTGCTCAACCATTATTTTTTTCTATTACATAATTACCCATTATTAATATATCCAATCCAGTACCATAAAAACACCTGATCGCATCCTGCGGTGAACATACAATTGGTTCACCTCTAACATTAAAAGAGGTGTTCAGTAAAACAGGTACCTTACTTAGCTTGTAAAATTCGTTTATTAAACTCCAATATCTATAATTAGTCCCTTTTGAGACGGTTTGGTGCCTAATAGAACTATCCACATGAACTACAGATGGTATTAAAGCTTTCTTTTCATTATTTATATAATCAGCAACAATCATAAAAGGAGATTCAAATGAATGATATAAATAATCTTGTTGATACTCCTCCATAATACTCGGGGCGAAGGGTCTAAAGTATTCTCTATATTTTATCGTTCCATTAACTTTATCCTTCATTTCTGGAATTGTTGGGTTAGCCAAGATAGACCTATTCCCTAAAGATCTTGAACCAAACTCCATCCTACCTTGAAACCAAGCAATTATCTTTCCATAATGTAGTTGTTCCCCTGCAAACTTTTCAATATTTTCCACATAACGATAATTTAACTTGTTATTTAGTATGATTTTCTCAATTTCTATATCTGAATATTCAGGACCCCAATAGGCGTGTTCTAACTTATTTTTTAATGGGGAAATATGCAGGTCCTTACAACAAAGTAGAGCTGCTCCAATAGCAGTTCCTGCATCATTAGAAGCTGGATTTAAGAATAAACGATCCACTTCAGGTAACTGGTGAATCTCTCCGTTCATTTTGCAATTCATACCTATTCCACCTGAGATGCATATATCTCTAATGCCTGTTAGCTTTACGTATTTGTTAACGATTTTAACTACGATTTCTTCTAATTTCCTTTGTACCTCATAAGCTAAATCCATGTGGTATTGTAATATCTCACTTTCGGGTGTTCTAGGACTCCCAAATTCTAAAATTAACTTATCGGTAAACCTTTGACTATATTCCCTTTTCCCTTGGCATATATAAGATGAATCGATTTTATATTTTTCTTCTTCCCACCAAAGAACCTTATCTAATTTATTTCTAATCTTCATATTTGCAGAGCCAAAAGGTGCTAAACCCATTACCTTACCTTCTCCACTATTAGCTTTTAGTCCTAAAAATTCCGTGAAAGCTGAATAAAACCACCCCAAAGATTCTGGTTGAACATACTTCTCCAATTCTATTAGTTCGTGATCTTGTCCCCTGTAGATTACCGTTGTGTTCTCTTCACCATGAGCATCTAAGGCTACAACTATTGCCTCCTTAAAGCCTGAAAGGTAGTAAGCACTTGCAGCATGAGAGAGGTGGTGAGAATAAAATGATACTTGAGGTAGGTCACCTTCTATTCCTCCACTCTTTAGTGCATAGGCAAGCATACGTTTTTCCAATTCAGGATTGTATTCAATCAATTGAATACTTTGTATCGCCGATCCTATAATATCTTGATCATTAAAGCTTTGTTTATAGAAATGATTCATATAATTTGGATATTTGTTATTGTCCCAGCCTATTGCTATATGATCTATGTCACTTATTTTTAGTTTACTCCATTCTAGTGCAGCTTTAATTGCATTGATAGGTCTACGGTTAGGAGCTTTTTTAATTCTACAAAACCGTTCCTCCTCAGCAAAAAAGGTCAATTTACCGTTTTCTATTAGGCAAGCTGCCGGGTTATCCCCATTTGATAACAATCCTAAAATATTCATTATCCTACACTTCCTTTCTAATCGTTTTACCGCGTTCTAACACAATGAAAGGTAATTTAGTCTTTTGAATTGACCCTTAACAAAAGTGAGATAGTTGGAAATTCTAACTACTCCTACCACTAAAAAGACTTTTTGTCATTTGTAAGCATTTGTCTTTGATGGTTCTCGTGATGAATACGATTTTCATATTCTATTAGAGTCTGATTATATACTTCTAAGGTTTTAGTTGCAGTACTTGCCCAGTTAATATCCTTAACTACCTCCAATCCTTTCTTTGAGTACTTCATTGCTGTTTGTTTATTATTTAACAGTAAAATTATTGCCCGAGCTAATTCCTCTATGTTATTTGGAGAAACTAGAATTCCATTTTGTCCATCTTTCACTATCTCTACTAAACCACCCACTGCTGATACTATTAGAGGAGTACCTTCAGCCATTGCCTCTAAAGCTACCATAGGAAAGTTATCTGTTAAACTAGGTACTACGTGTACAGAAGAAGTATTTAATATCTCTCTAACCTCACTTGGTGATTTATAACCTGTAAATTCAACAAAGGGTTCGAGGTTTAGTCTTTTTACTAAATACTCTAACTCTTCCTTAGCATTTCCATCTCCTATAATCTTTAATTTTAGATCTGTACCTGAGTCAATCATGTCAAGAACCTTTGCAAAAGCTGATATTAATATATGACAACCTTTAATAGGAATTAATCTACCACAGAAAGTTATTATTTTCCTTTTTTGAAAATTTCCTTTCTCTTTTGGTAACATTTTATTGCTAAAATTACTACTTACACCATTGTGTATAACCTGGACACTAGTGCTTATCTTACCGAACCTAGGCTCTAATTGTTCTTTCATCCATGAGCTTACTGCAATAATTGAATTTGAGTTATTCAGTATGTATCTTCTATTAGAATCAACTATATTAAAAACAGTTGTAGAGAGGGCATGTAATGTTGTTACCATAGGTATATTAAACAACCTCTTTACAATAACTGATATGTAAGCATTATAGGCATCATGCACATGCAATATATCAAACTTTTTACACGTTTTAAGGTAATTGAATACCATTGGAAATATTTCTAAACTCATTGCGGCAAATTTAAAAGGATGTATTTCAGAACGGTACTTATTGTAGTCAAAATCCTCTATATCAGGAAAATTAACTTTAAATTCACTAGGGAATGTTACAACCGTAAGATTTTCTGAGGAGATAACCTTAAGTTCATCCGGATTAAGAGTAGATCTGTCTAATCTAATAACTAGGACTGTAACCTTGCACCCTTGTTCTATCAAATTTGAAGTGAGTTCCTTTACATGACTCCCAATCCCTCCTACACTAGGCGGATAATCTGGAGTTATCATTAATACATTCATTCCAAGCCCCTCCCTTTGAAAGTTATAATTGTTAGGTTATGTTTGTTAAAGGTGACAGAAGATGTTTGCTGTAAACTCTTAACCACAGTTTACGAACACTAAGATATAACTGAGTGCTTTCTTATATTTTCGAGTCATTTTGTTTTACTAATTTATTTATAATCAAGGGTAGAGTTAGTACTCTATAATCTATGAAAATCAAATTTCTATTTTTCCATAGATCAATCTTTAATAGATAGCTATTCTTATAAAACGGTTATTTAAGATGTTAAACTTTCTTTTTGACAAAGAATCCAATTTAAGTAATCGACTATTCCATCATATAATGTCTTCTTGGGAGCCCATTCTAGTAGCTGTTTAGCTTTATCAATTGAAACTAACGTTCCAAGAAAATCGCCTTCTCTTGATGGAATATATTCAATAACGGTATGCGGACCCAATATCTCTTTAATAGTTTCAGCAATTTTATTAATAGAGATGGCTTCTTGTCCTGCAATATTTATAATTTGATTTTGAGCATTTTCGGACAGTGCTGCCACACATCCAGTTGCAAGATCCTCTACATATATAAAGTTACGGAACTGAAGCCCAGATCCATGAATTTGAATAGGTTTTCCATTTAAAGCATTTTTCAAGAAATTGTAGAACACTGTACCATTTCTTGATCGAGGTCCATAAGGAATACCAAACCTAAGTATTGTAAAGTTCACCTCTGTTCCTTTACAGTAATTTTCACATAATACTTCTCCGATATATTTTGTAGAAGTATATATATGTGTCATGTTTTTAATATTTATTGGAGATGTTTCATCAACAAGAATTCTATTGGCAATAGTTTCTGCCTCAAAAGCACTATATACCCACTCAGTACTAGCATAGATAATTCTTGGAACTCTATTTTTACTTAATGCCTCTAGTACATTAGCAGTCCCCTTAATATTTACCTCTACAGTTCGCGGTTTATCCTTTATAGCTATATTTACATCAGAAACCGCAGCCAGATGATATAAGACGTCAATGTTTTTAATGTTATTTAAGCAACAATCTAAATTGAGGATATCTGTGTGGACAAACCTAACACCATCATTGTTTGGGTTTACATAATCAAATACAATAACCTCATGTCCCCCTTTTATTAACATATCGACTATATGTGAACCAATAAACCCTGCCCCACCTGTAACACCAACTCGCATCTAATCACTCCTAATTAATTTAATTTATGATAGCAACCTTATGCCATTTTAAGCACACTGTTGATAGCATCACATACATGTTGCACTTCGGCCTCTGACATATCTGCAGATACTGGAAGGCAAATATGTCTATTTGTAAATGATTCAGTCCCTGGGAACTCTATTGAATCTATTTTTGTTATCGGTTGTCTATGACAAGGAACCTTATACACTTCTCCTCCACATAGTACACCTCTGTCTTTAAGCTTTGATTTAAAACTCTCTCTATCAATTCCTTCTTCCAAAATAAAGAACACCTTGTACCAATTAGTCGAACCTTCTTCAACCGGGGAAACAAATTTTATTCTTTCATTACAAATTTCCGACTTATATGTAAGTGCTACCTTATTTCGAGCATCAATAAAATTTGAAAGTCTTTTGAGTTGAAAATAACCAAGTATTGCATGCAATTCACTCATTCGCCAGTTTGAACCAAATCTTACGTGCAGATTGTTTGAAAAATCCAACTTTCCTTGATCACGATAAATTTCAAATTCACTATGTAAATTCTTATGTTTTGTAACTACTATTCCTCCTTCACCACTAGTTATAACCTTTGTTGGATAAAGTGAGAATGTACCAATATCACCAAATGTTCCTGCTTGAATATCTTTAAGAGAAGCACCTATAGCATGAGCAGCATCTTCAATCAGTAAAAGATTGTTTTTCTTGCAATAGTCTCTAATAGATAGGATTTCAGGAACTATTATTCCTCCTATATGAACTACAACAACTGCTCTTGTATTAGAATTATGCAACCTTTTAATCTCATCAAGAGTAATACAACCAAAATGAGGGTCACAGTCTGCATAACGTACTATTGCGCCATTTCGTTTAAAGGATATTGGAGTAGCAATAAACGTATTTGAAGGAATAATTACTTCTTTTGATTTTAATTCCAAACTTAGACATGCTATTTCTAAGGCACTTGATCCACTAGAAACAGCAGATACATATTGACTTGCTAATAGTTCCTTTAATTCATTCTCAAATCTTTGTGTGAAGCCCCCTAATGTCAATCTTCCGCTAGAGAAAACTTCTTTAAGATCTTCAAAAATTAATTCTTGATCTTCCATGGGAATTACAACTTTTGTAGGATTTACTTTCATACACTTAATCTCCATTCAATAAAATTAGTTTTAGGGATGTACATAAATCTTTTTTACTTCTTATGTATCGTAATGCCTCCTTACATGTTTAATGGAATATGAATTTTCCATTTTTTAATACAAAATTAAAAAATACATTAAATACCAATACATTGATTAAAATTCTGTTTTTTTGTATATGAGATACTTCCTAACAATAGAGGAGACTCTTAAGAGGTATTAGACTCCTTGCCATAGCCAAGATTATCTATAACTACTACATCATGACCTCTTTAATGTAAGGCATAATTTTTTAAAGGCATCATCTCCTACTGGTTGTATACATTTGCATAATGATATCCTCAATTTTAGGTTCTTTAATCGTAAGATTCTGAATTGTCATTATATCTGCCAATTTCTTAATAATTATTGCTATTTCCGTATCATCATGTACACGAAACCAGATGTTACCATTCTCCACTTTTTCTATATCGGGCCCCTGCCACGTTTCTTTGTTCCAATCTTTAGCTTCTACTACAATGTAGCGGTGCTCTCCAAAAGACTGAATCATTTCCTGTGAACTGCCATCAAAGTGTACTTTTCCTTTATTTATAAAAATGACTCTACTGCATAGGCGTTCAATATCATCGAGATTGTGAGTAGTTAGGATGATAGTGACTTTCTTTTCCTTATTTATTCTTTTTAGGAAATTTTGAATTTTTTCTTTAGCAACTAAATCAAGACCAATTGTAGGTTCATCAAGGAAAAGGATATCTGGATCATGTAACAATGCAGCTGTTATATCACCTCTCATCCGTTGTCCAAGACTTAACTGTCTTACTGGTGTTTTTAAAAAGCTTTCCATATCTAATAGCTCTGTAAATAAGTTTAAATTAGCCTTAAATCTCTCAGATGGAATATTGTAGATCTTACCTAGGAGTTTAAAGGATTCAATAAGTGGTAAGTCCCACCAGAGCTGTGTCCTCTGTCCAAACACTACTCCAATATTCCTTGAATGCACTTTTCTTTGTTTATATGGTTCTATTCCATTAACCAACACTTTTCCATTGGTGGGTACTAAAACTCCCGAAAGAATTTTGATGGTAGTTGACTTACCAGCTCCATTTGGCCCTATGTAACCCACAAACTCACCTTTTTCAATAGAGAAACTAACATTATCTACAACTCTTTTAACTGATCCACCTTGAGTAAATAATCTTTTTAAAAGACGAAAAGAGCCTTGTGTGTTGCCATGAACCCTAAATTCACGTATTAATTGATCCACTTCTATAACAGGCATTAAGATCCAGCTCCTTTGTAATTGTTTATTGCTTTTATCCACAAAGTATAAGTAATAAATGACATCAGAATTGCAACAATAGGTGAGGCATAAATAAGGTAACTAGAGAATGGTGCATCCTGGACATCTCCAAAGAATAGGTAAGAAGGATAGAAGTTAATAAAAGCAATCGGTATAACAAAAGTTAGTATTGATTGAATCCAATTTCCATATATAGTTAAGGGAAAACGTGTAAATTGTTCAAAGAAACTACGAACAATTGTCCTAAGACTAGTACTTTGTAAAGTCCAAAATGAAGTACATCCAATTATTGTATAAATAGACCATTCTATTACCAAGCCACTGACTACAACTATAAATAAGTTAATCAATTTAAGTGAATTCCAATCCGTGATATGATTAAAACATATAAAAAATCCTATTAACCCTGCAATGAAATCACCAATACCGGCAATTTCAAAACGGGAAGTAAAAAATTGAAACAATGTACTTAGTGGTCTTAAGAAATAACGATCAAATTCACCATTCTTTATTATGTTGTCAATTTCCCAAATTTGCCGAAAAAACATGACAAAAATTGAGTGGGGTACTAACCATAAAGAGAATATAAAAACCATTTCATAAAATCCGTATCCTTCTATTCGTGGTACCCGCTCTGTAATAATCCAGGAAAACATTATATTTGCGATTCCTAACAATATTACGCTTAGGATTCCAATAATGAAATTAAACGGATAAATAGATTTAGAACGTAGGTTAGCAACTTGAAGATGCCAATAAAGTTTAATGTAGTAAAACATATTTTATCCTCCTACAGTAAGCAACTGCTTCTCAGACCACTTTATTAATAAGGATCCTATAAAAATTAATAAGACTATCCATATTCCTTGAAATAGTAGATTATAAAGAATTTCACCTTCCTGTATTTTGCCAATATAAATTGATAATGGGATATAATACATTCCTTGGAAAGGTAGCACAGTTAGTACTCTTTCTATGTAATCAGGGAAAAACCATAGTGGAACGAAAGAACCTGAGCACAATTGTACTAAAGTAATTACAATTAGATTAAAACCCCATATTTCTGTAAATAAGAAAGATAATAAACCAAGTATAAAATCTATGTAAAACGCAATAATTATAGATAATAGCAAACTGATTATGAAATAAAATAGTTTCCATATGCCAGGAAAATTAATAGGTGAAAATAAAAAGATAGCAATGCTGATAGGAAAAATAACATAAATTAAAGAGAAAGAAACAAAACCCAGAGCCCTACTTAAATTCATTAGTTGAAAATTCCAGGGCTTCTGTAAATCAAGAATAATGTCACCAGTCTTTACCCTAGAAGAAATATATGAAGAGATTGGAAATATAAATAAACGAGAAACTATCACTGAGACAGTTGCATATGTTGCCATATCCTTGAGAGATACCCCTAAAGAATCATCTAAATTAGGCTTATTATCATATATAGCTACCCAGATTTCTCTCATAGCAACTACCATTAGTATGGAAGTTATTACTCTTAGAAAAACATCTAATCGGTAAACTTGTATGTTCTTATAAGTTGTAAAAGAATACCAGATGTATTTGTCCATATCTTACCCCCAAAAGTTATGTTTTTTTGTGAAAAACAGCATATGATGTAGTTTTAACGATTATTTTAAAAGAAGAAATAAAAGATAACTAAGTCATCCATAGAAAGTGAATTATCCTCAATCTATAAAACTCTAAATATATTTCTCCTTATATAAAGGTGAATCTAATGAGATGTATTATTACCCTTGGGCATTTTTCACCGACACTTGTGTCGTAAAAATCATGAAAAGATTTCTTTAACACCCCACTACCTCTATTTAAACTCTTTAGAGAGCTTGTTATTACATTGAGTTGTGTATTTTTTGAAAGGTAACTAGAGTACCTGCCTGTATGAAATAATTACTTGTTATTCTGAAAAAGAAGGGGACTATATTTCTAATTTAATCATTACTAACATTCACATTATTTTTAAAATTGTATCCAGATATTTAAGAGTCTGTGTGTTGATAAATTAAATAATTCTATACACAGAACTATAAATTTAATTCTGCTGACTTCAATATCCTAAGCGAATGATAGGGTAATTATCTTACTAACAATCAAGCCTAGTTAGTAAACTATAGGGGTTGGTATCCCATGCTTCATATGGAACAAAACATTTTTGTCTCATAGCGTCAAGTGTACGAGATTTCATATGAGGTCGTGTAATATACTGATCAATATTACTCTCATCTAGTCTAATGAAAGAACCCTCTTTAATTTCTTTAGGTTGAATACGCAGCTTTCCACCAACATATTCTGCATAAAAACCTACGGATAAAAGACTTTTTGTTACATTGTAATAAACACCAGTTATTCCAACTGGTCGTATAACTATACCGGTCTCTTCAAGTAACTCCCTGCTTACAGCCTCACTTAAAGACTCCCCTTCTTCAACTTGCCCCCCTGGAAGTTCCCATGTATCTGAACGCCAGTGTGTTTTAACCAACAGTACCTCATCTTTACTATTGGTTAAGTACGCAAAGACAGAAACAATATGCTTTGGATAAGATGGAATTATTGCCAATAAAAACTCTCCTCTATCTAAATAGTCTACGGTAAATATATTTCCCGATAGTCCCTAGTCTTTAGACTAGGATTTAAAATTGTGTCACCAAAAAAATGAGGATGCGATCAAACTTCCCTTTTAACAAACGTATGTTCCAAATATAAGTATAGACATTTTTTACTACCATAATAAAAAGGAGATTGTATGCTTAATGACGTTCGTTCTCATGATTCTTATCTACACTTTTTTGGTTTCACAACTAGACAAATTCTATAAGAACAAACCACTTTTGAGCTTATGAATATGCATTATCAAACTGGAAACTAGTGTGGATCAATAACCTTTTATGACTTTTTTTACACCACTGGCTAGCATCATCCCCACATTTTTCTAACCGAAAGAGAAGAAAGTTATAAACAATAGGCACATGATCAACTTCAGATTCAAGGTTTATTTGGTATGCATTTTGAATTGACTTTAGAAATTCTTTTTGTCGCTCACATTACTATTCTTCATTGATTTTCTTCCTCATTGTATTCACTTTGCAATCGGTTACAAAAATAGTAGTAGTGTCATCATTACCAGTTAAGTTGATAGTGATAGTGTTGTCATTACCAGTTAAGATGATTATACCACTATTTTCTATTTATGGAAGTTTTTTTCGATAATTCTGAAATTTATTCTTACCTTTCTTATACTACTATCACTCTTTTCTTAAATTAGAAAAATGTAATTTTCTTCCATTAATATAACTATTTCTTGATTTTTATTTAAAATCTCTTTAGTGAATTTTGTCTAGTTTCGTCTGAAATCGATGAAATAGTTATTAGTTTTAACTGACTTTTAAGTTATATACCTCATCTCTTTTTGAGTATTTAATAAAAAGAGGTTCCATTTCAATTTCTATATCTACAATATATCGAGTATTTGTGCTGGTTATTCTTGATCACATTTACTTTCGTCCTATTATCAGCGCTACTTGCTTATAAATCAATAGCTTTCATTTTTTGTGCTTTATACTAGTCTTCTTTTTATACATAGAATTCAAACAAGACTGGTCTTCTAAAGTCAGTTACATTCATCTGTAATCTAGGCGTAGAACTATTTCGTGTATGATTTTATCAGCTTGTACTGTAAGCCCTCATTTTTAAATGCTTGAGAAACTTTATAATAGTCATCTACTTTTAACGCTGTATAACTTTTAAATAGCTTTATCTTTATTTACAACAGTATCGTTTTATCTTGAACAAGTAACATAAAAGTTTATCAAATAAAGAGTGTTTTATTATCTTTCAGGTGGAAATATATTTTCCCCCAAGTTCAAGTGTAACAAAAGTCACTTGTATATTATTTCATTCGCATTCCTTCGTTCCATTATTCCTGTGTTTCTTACAATCAATTCATATTTAAACCGAAATTTTTAGGGCTTTAAGTCGGAAATGCATTATTCTTATAAAAAATTCCCACAATTTACTGAAAATTCAAAATATATTACACTAAGAACATCAAAGCTTTGTTTTTTTCTAAAACCAAAAATATGTTATTTATTGTGTGCACTAAATAATTTAAGGGGGCTATACATGTAAAAAATCTTATATAAGCGATAATAGTTTTTTATACCGAAATCTATAAGAAATACAATTTATGAATCAAATGGAGGAAAAACTTATGAAAAAAAGGCATATTCTTGCTTCATTATTAAGTTTAGCTTTTTTATTGCCATCATCCAGTACATATGCAGAGGAAACAACCCCATTAATAATAGGAGGAGAAGAGATAGATGGGTCAGCAATTGACAACAAATATCCACTTTGGGCAGAAATTAGTTCTGAAGACTTAGCGACTATTCAAAATGATTATCAACAGGGTATGGAAGTAAATGACCCAAATGCTGTTGAGAGTCAAGCGTTACAAACTGATAGATTCACCCTCTATAATTCAAAGAGTGTTAGCCAAGGCTCTGGAAAAATTGATGGAGATGTAAAAATTGAGTTAAATTGGTGGAATCATAGGGCTTCTGGAACAATTACTACTACACGAACTTCAGGATCTGGTAATACCAAAACTAACTTTAGAGTCGTAGGATATGGGGTTGTAGGAAGTGGAGGTCTTGGAAAAACCGTGGATGAAAGTGTGTCTTCAGGCGTAAAGAGTTCATATATAGCAACATTATACCTAGACACAAGGTTTGAAGGTAATGTTGCTATATATAATATTTACTCTACTGGTTATATATATTTCTCAAGCTCTACACTATCAATTCCTGCAAAAATGACAAAGCAATAAATTCCAAAAATCTCACAAATAAAAGAGATATGTCATATCTCTTTTATTGTGAGATGGCATACTTATTTAAATAGAAAGTGGAAAAAATGATGTCTCATTATAAAATTTTTTCAAAATCAGTACTATTATTTTTAACCGTTTTTACTTTATCCGCCTGTAGTATTAAATCTTTTGTAATTAATGATGAAAAAATAAAAATTCCAAAAGATACTGCAAAAAAAATTGAAAATACTATTGAACACGTTTACTTTGAAGAGGATATAATAGCTGGGTGTATAAATCCTTATACAAAAAAGCCAGATTTGATATTTACGTATGCGTGCATATCAGTAAACAATACTATATTACATAATAAAGTGAAAATAAATGAAAAGAAGATACAAAAATACTTATTATTAAAGCTAAATATTATAATAAAAAACAAAAAAACCACAGAAAATCTTGAAGAAGAAAAGTATCTGTTTTCATTGATTAAGCAATATAATTTGTCTTTGAATTCTGAAATTCGTAAAGAAGTTCTATCGATTTTAGATGAACATTTAAAAGAAATAGATCATACTAAAGAGAATTATAGTTTTCAATATAAAACTTTTATTCATTATAATTATTTAATGATATTGACCCAATTTAAAAATGAGTACATTTCTTCAGAAAATAAAAAGAGAATTATGGAAAATTTACAAAAAGCGGAAGAAAATGCAGTTAAAGAAGATAAATTTGTAATGAGGGCACTATTCCTTAGATGGGAGATCCGTTACTTGTCTAATAATACAAAATCTGTTGATGTCAATTATATTATCAGCGACGTAAAAAAGTTAGAAAATAAAGATGGTGGGTATAGAGCCCATCCAAACCTTGAAAAAACAAATAGTAGTGATTTACTCTCTACTAGAATGGGATTAGAAATTTTGTCAGAATATAATAACTTTAATGAGCAAGATTTAGATAAAATACAAAAATACTTATTAAAAGCGGAAAGAGAAATCGAAAATACGAATAACATTGATCTAGTAAAAATTGGTGAATTTATTAAGATATTAAAATTAAAAACACAAAAGAGGTGAGTACCTTATGAATATTGCTTGGCCAGGAGTAATTATGTTTATAGTGAGTATAGGAATTTTAGCATTGATGATATGGAGGATAAGGCATAAGTTTTTCTCAAAAAGTAAATAACAAGTTACTTTTTGCCAATCCAAAACGAACATAAGCTAGATAGTCTTTTTGCATCCTTATAGAATTTTCCTGTTTAGGGTCCCGGTAGCAAAACGCGGAAAACATACGCTAAGCAAATTTCGACATAAAGAAAGCCGAGTTTTCCTACTCTAAGAAAATTCGGCTTTCTTTATTATTTTATTAAAGGTCTCAACGAACTCAATTTAGTAGTTTTGTTAATATCAAATGAGTACTCTCCAAGGAAATTGATGTGCTCCCAACCTAAAGGGGAGATATGTTGCATTAATTCCTCTTTGAATAGCCCGTTATCCTTTAAAACAGTAGTAGCTTCTGTTAAGTAAACAGTATTCCAAACGTTAATAGCGTTTATTAGGATATTCAGAGCGCTTGCTCGCTGAAGTTGTTCTTGAAGGCCTCGCTCTCTTAATTCACCTCTTTTACCAAAAAATATAGCCCGAGCAAGACCATTCATCGCTTCTCCTTTATTTAATCCTTTTTGAACCCTACGTCGTCACGGTTGCTGGTATTTTTACCGGGATTTACGGCATAGAAAACAACCTCTTTTTCGCACCAATCCTGACGGAAAGTCGCCTTTTTAAATGCACTTTTTAATAGATTAAATAAAAATGTATGGTTTTCATTGGTCTCCGAATTTTTGCGCGGTTTTTCTTATTCAGTTTCTTAAGTAGTTTCTTCAATTATAGCAATTTTTGTTACTCGGGTTATTTGGTGAAAGGATTTTGTCGAATGCTGTAATAAATACTTTAATTATTTATTAATTGTATGATTATTAGCATAAAAATAACCCGACTTAACAATATTGAGGTATTTAATAATTGTCTTTATAATCAGAATTGAGGGAAAATAGTATGATTTTCAATTTCCTTATTACTACATTTAAAAGGTATTAAAAAAGTGATAACAGATAAAGTGAATCGTACATTGTGTTAAAAACTAATCATGAGTGAGGGGAATTAATTATGAGTGATCATAAATTAAAATTTTTAACTAAACTGGGAGTTGGAACATTATCTGCTGCTATAATAGCTGGAGGGATTTTACCGGGTGTTGGACATGCTCAGAGTACTAATAATCAAATTAGTAGTATAGCAAAAACATATTCCCAAAATTTAAATGAAGATAGTACTTCTGATGATTTGATGAATGTACTAAAAAGTCTTGAAGTATCTACTTTAACAGATTCTTGGTCGGATTCTGATAAAATAGAACTGTTAGAAGATATTTTGAGTGAGGTACCAGAAGATGTATTAGAACAATATCAGATAGATAAAATGGTTGAAATTAATGGGGTTTTATCTAATGACTTATATGTTAATTCTGAGATAGCTCAAACAATTAAACTAAATGATGGTTCAGTTGTTGCTCTGTCTTCAACAGATGAGGAAGATGGAGATTCGGGTTCTGTTGAAAGTATTATTCCAGCAAAACAAGGTAAAAGTGCAGGTTCTATTGAGATGGGCCCATATATTTCGGAAACTAAAGCATATGGCAATAGGCTTTACACAGCTTGGGTAAAACTTAAAAGTTTAGGTGTTACCGTCGCCACTTTAAAATTGGGTAATCATTATTCTGTAGGTACATATGGCTTAAAAATGCGTTATGCCGATGTGGCAGGAACAAACGGGTCTGCTTTATCAGATGTATCCGCTACGGCAGAAGTTACTGATCCAAAAGCAGAGCAAGTCGGGTATGATATGAATGCTAAAGGTACTTATAAATTAACTGGTTATCTTAATAATGGGTACATAAGTCTTGTGAGTACCATTAAACTTATATCATGGAATAAAACAAACGAATCTGTATATGTTCAACAATCATATAAATATACGGACTAAACTTATAACGATGGAGGTAAAAAAATGAGTGTATCTGTGTCACCTTGGTATTTAATTTTTGGTGTAATAAAGATTATTTTAATAATAGGGGCTATACCTGCTATAGTTTATGTACTTTATTTGTTACGTAAAATTGCAAATAAATAAGAAATTATTAGTATATTGATAGAGAAGACGATTAGATTGTAAGACTAAACGATGAAGAATTTAATTCTGGATGTAAAAGCCTTCCTTTTGTGCTTTCGTGTCTTACTTTTCATAAACATCATTTGTTGAATCTTTAATCTTGTTTATACTTATATGTATATTTACTGAAGTCGAGGCTGTTTTCTCTTTAATTAATTCTAAAATAATATTATTATTCAATAATAGTTATTCTATTATGCCCTTTAAGTTTCTTTAACATTCTTGAACATAATTTAGGTTCATTTTTCACTTATACACAATTTAGGGTTATGTACGGGATGCCTATATTCCAAAAGTTAAACCAATAAATTTCCTATTTAAATTTAATGCTGCTTGTCCTATTGAACCTGATCCCATAAAGCAATCTAATACCGACTTACCTTCATTAGTATGAATTGCAATTAGTTCTTCGAGAACAGTAACTGGATTTCTTATGGTTCCTTCTTTCTTTACATGTCGTTCCCCATACCCAGAGAGAGGACAATACTCTATTCACTAAAAGACATATATGATTTACAAGGTAAAGTAATAAAATCGAATTTTTTCAGTTACTATATTAAAAATAATTACAACCTCTACAAAGATAAGTACTGGCAGTCCATTATGAGGACAAATGCTTTAGAAAAGATAAGACAGAAATTTCTAGGATAAAGCTGATTAGATTAAAGGATATTTAATGAGATTTATTTTGAAATTTTATGTAATAATTTGGTTTAATTTATAACTCCACCGGTTTTTAATCGGTGGAGTTATATTATGTAACAAACTCCTGAACCTTTAAAAAATAATCTAGCGGAGAAGTGTTTTCAAAAACATCCACTCTAAATACAGAAAATGAACTTATCAGTGTCAATTATACAGGTGCCGTGAATCAAAGTATCTCATATGTGTATGACAACGCTGGTAATATTACGGGTGAAACGACGTCAAATGGAACATCCTCGTATCAATACGATGAAAATAATCAGTTGACTAATGAGACCTTGCCAGATGATACTACTAATAGTTACATCTATGACGCTGTTGGAAATCGCACATCTGACACTTGCAATGGGGTAACAGACACTTTTACCTATAATAATGCCAATCAAATTTCAACAAAAAATGGTGTTTCATATTCTTATGATAGTGACGGAAATCTGACTCACGACGAAAATTTCAAATATGAATACAACGTTCTTGGGCAGCAAACCCGAATTTTGACACTCCAAGGTGTGGAAGTCGCTCATTATGAATATGACGAGAACAATTTACGTACGAAGAAAATCATTGGAAATGAAACACATGAATACTACTATGAGTCTAATAATCTTTCTTTAGAAGTTATTCGTAATGAGAATGGTATTAAGCAGTACAGATATTATCAATGGGATTCTATAGGATTACCGTTCGGCATGGTTAAGTGAAACTGGACAGATGGCGCAGGACAATCCAATTCGTTATGCAGGGTATTATTATGATTCTGAAACGAAGCATTATTACTTACAGGCACGATACTATAATCCTGAAAATGGTAATTTTTTAGCATTGGATCCTGTTCCTGGAGCTTTAAGTAATCCGATATCACAAAATGGATATACTTATGCTAGCAATAATCCTTTGATGTTTGTCGACCCAACAGCGTTAGTTACACAAGCATCAGTATTAATTTTAATTTTTCTTGCCAATGTATAGCAGGTGAGAGGAATTTCCAAGAATATAAGGATCGGTTGCTTTTTCTTTAATTAAATTTATAATTTTTTCTACCTCTTCTTCACCTTTTTCTCTCCAGTAATTCCAACTATCATTGTTTAAAATAGCTCCTACATTTGAACCAATTAAATCCAAAGTTTCAAATCCTTGAGTTTCCATAAAAGGATTGATGTCCTCAATATTAAAATAATATGCTCCTGTAAAACGCCCCTCATCTGAATGATTGAAACAACCAGATTGTGAAAACTGATGAATAGTGTCCATATTATCGTTTGGTTTCCAATTATTTGGAGATAAGAGAGATGTAAATATATGCCTGATCCTTGGCATAAAAGCAACAAATACAAGTCCGTTCTTTTTAGTTACTCTATTTAATTCTTGAATAGCCATAATACGGTCATTTTCTTCCTGTAAATGATACATCGGACCAAGCATTAATGATGCATCAAACTGTTCATCATTGAGCATGTTAAGCTCTCTCGCATCAGCCGTATAAAAACCATCGAATTGCCCGTCTAATTGAAAGTCTTGAGTTTTGTTTTTAGCAATCTCAACTAATTTAGGTGTTAAATCAGTTAATGTTACTCTATATCCATCTTTAGCAAGCTCCATTGAGTATTTTCCAGGTCCAGCTCCATTATCAAGTATATATCCTGTTTCAGGTAAATATTTCTTTATAAAGTGCCAATTCACTTGGAACTCGATTGGTTCACGTTCAAGCCTTCCCCACTCATCAAATTGATTATAGTAACTTATTATTTTGCTCATTAAATTCACCTATTTTCATTTTTTCAATACTAATTCTACATAAATCACATACTATCCTTTACATCACTACATTTTTTATTAAATCAATTTAATTCATTTCTAGTTTACATATATGTTTATAGGAAACTTGAATAAAAAGTACTTGTCTACATATGTTATTAATGGAGGTGTAGGAATGAAAAAAATATTTCTAGTTTCAATCTTAACAATTTTCATCGGTATATCTGCCTTTTGGGGTGTAACCCATGCAAGCAATAATGAAGTAATAAAGGTTTCATCAATGAAGTTTTCAACGTTAGACAAAGTAAATAACCAATTATACGGAAACTTTGTACTAGATCTTTATCGAAAAGAAATAATGAACCATATCGAAGATTTTTATAAAAACAAAAATGAAAAAGTCCAAGGTTATGCTGCTCCAGAAGATGAAAAGTATGTTTCTATACGAGCAACAAGAAATTTAAAAGGTTTAGAGGACAAATATAGTTATGTATTAAAAATTACAATACGTCCAGTTGATCAAAAGGGAAACATCCGTGGTTTAGACACATTATATTTAGCTGTTGAACCATCAAGGGTAAACACGAATAATCTTCCTAAAGGTCTTGCAAAAACGAAGTTATTAAAATATGAGCATAAAGAAGTAGAAAAGCAATAGTATTAATTAGTTTTTATAGCTCATTTAAATTTGGAGTAAAAAAAGGGTGAAAAACACTTAATGTTTTCACCCCTTTTTTCTTATAAAAACGTTTTTTATTGATATACATCTGCTCGTATTGAACTATCACTATATCTAGGTGTTCCAACTCTGAAATAAAACTCTGCTAATCCATTATCACCATCTGCCGTTGCACCATATATATATGTACAACTATTACCAGTCATGGTTTTATCAGCTAATTTTGTTAGACCTGTAGCACCATCATCTTCATAGGCTTGTAGTGTATAATAGTTACTGCCGTTATCCACTCCACTTATACATACTTGAATAGTTCCTGTCGCAAGGTAATATGTCTGAGAACTTTCCCATACACCATATGACAAGCTCAAAAAATCATATCCTTGCCAAGACATTGCTGCTGCTGCCTGCTGAGGTATAGATACAGCTATCGTAGCTACTGTAAGTAGGCTAAAAATGGCATTTTTTATTTTTCTCATTATGATTCTCCTTTTTCAACCTTTTTTAAGATCCTAGTATATTGGCTCATTAAATGGAAAATCCTGTTAATAAAAAAGGGATTAGAACAAATAAATATCGACAAAATCTATGAATATTAAATTCATTTCTTGTTTACATAATGGACCTTAACGGCAACAAAAAAAGGATCTTCGAATTTGGTCTTACCCCTGTCAAGTAGACACTTAAATAAAAGGTACATTATCTAAGCAGCCTTAGCCCTATATTCTATAGGGCTAAGGTTATTTAACTTTTTCTGAAAGCGTTTATTGTTGTAAAACTTAATATATTTTTTTACTGCTATTTTAACCTCTTGTGAAGTCTCAAAATGATAACGGTAAAAACATTCAGTTTTAAAGTGACTAAAAAAACTTTCCATACATGCGTTATCTAAACAATTTCCCTTTCTAGACATGCTTCCTTTAATATTGTATCTGTTTAAAAGTTGGTTATATCTTATTGAAGTGTACTGGAACCCTTGATCACTATGTATTATGAGACCTCTTATATCCCTATTTTTTATAGCTTCTTTTAAAGTATCAGCCACTAACTTTAGGTCATTTCTTTCACTTATTTTATAAGCGACAATCTCATTATTATATAGGTCCAATATAGAAGATAAATAGATTTTCTTTCCGTTAAAAAGTAAGTAGGTAATATCTGTTACCCATTTTTCATTTGGACGTTTAGCTGAAAATTCTCTATTTAAATAGTTTTTTGAAAGGACAAACTTTTCTTTGCGTCCAAAGTGTTTCCATTTCTTTTTTCGTATCTTAGCTTGTATCTTATTTGATCTCATCAAACGATATATTTTCTTATGATTCACTTTTAGACCGTATACTTTACTCAGCCAAGTTTTAACTCTTGGATAGCCATAACTCCAATTAATATCTGGATCTTGTTGGCATTCAATAATTTTTTTCACTATTGATTGATCTTCTAAATCTTTTTTTGTAGGGCTACTCTGACGTGTTACCCATTTGTAGTACCCACTCTTTGAAACACCTGCTATCTTACATAAAATGACAACTGTAAATTGATTCTTAAGCTCATGAATTATACTGTATTCTATTGATTTTTCTTTTCCTGTATCATCCTCCTTTTCGCAGCTAAGAGCTTTTTTAAATAAGCGTTCTCTGCTTCTAATCGGTTGATTTTTTCAGCATCATTTTCATCATCTCTTTTGACTTTCCTTCTAAATAAACTGTCTGATTTTCCTCTTTTTTCTTCTAATCCTTGGATTCCTTCACTTTTGTAATGAGTTATCCATCTTTGAATGGTCGTATATCCTATATCTAGTTCTTTAGCTATTGTTCTAATCCCCATATCCTTTTCAAAGTACAAATTTATAGCTTTCAACTTAGTTTCTTTAGAATAAGTTTTTCTAATTTTCCCCATAAAAAAATCCCCTCCATAATAGACAGTACGATCCTTTTTTTTGACTGTCTACTATAAGGGGATAATAACAAATTAGATGATCCTTTTTTGTTATATAATGATATTTTTAACAAAACTTATTTATCATTTGATTTTTTAGATCTTGAAATAAATCTATTAACTAATGTTATACTGGAACCAAAAATTAAAATTATGAGAGAAATCAAATTATTACTTATTTTACCATTAAGGAAAATGAATATAAGTGCTCCACTAATAAAGAGAAAGATTATAAGTAATATGTCTGATTTTTTCATTGTTATACCCCTTAATTTGATTGATATTTAATCCAAGTAGGTACATACCCTATTCCTGAAGAAATAGGTATTTTATTTACACGAATTATAACACCGTGAGGGACATTAGAAATAAGATACCCAGCTACTCCCAATGCACCAGCAACCGCCAGTCCAACTTTGTATGGAAGTTTTAATTTATCTGCAATCTTATTTGCTGTTGCTATTACCCCTGATCCGAGTGCATTTACTACGGTTTTACTAAGGTAAACCTTATATCCCCACCAGTAAGATTGTACTTTAGTAACACCATCTATATAACCTTTTACTGATTCATCAACAGTATATGTTAAACTTCCATCACCTACTGAGACAGAGGTACCAGGGCCAGGACTATAATAAAGAGAACTATTTAGCTCATTAGCATCTTCTATATTTTGTTGAACTAATTGTAACTCATTATCAGTAAGAATTTCAGATAAAGCGTCAGAATCATTTACAGAAAACTGACCAGTAAAGTCCATATTTATGTATGGGGATACTTTTTCAATTAATTCCTCATCTACCTCAGGAAAAGAAGCAATTTCTGCATCAGATACTGCACTTTCACCGTTTTCATAAACTGCGACAATTCCCACAGAAACGCCATTTAAAGTTCGAAAGTCTTTTGTTTCATCAAAGAATGAAGCAGCGTATGAATTATAATAAATCCCAGAAAGATCCTGAGGTAATTCTGCTCCTGTTCCATCTAAATGAAGTTGGTATCTACCACTGTTAATTTCATCATTTGTTGGCCAAATACCTTTATTTTGGGATGTCCAAGATGTTGCGTTGCCAACATCAAAGTATTCATAATCTAATCCATTAAATATCGCTACTTTATAACCTATTGCATTTGGAACACTATTCCAAGAAACATTGATGTACCCTGTATTACTTCCATCGTTATTCTTAGTAACTTGTAGTACTGGTTTTTCAGGACTTTCAAGACTAAGATCTACACTTCTTGAAATCTTAGAAATTGAACTAGACTTTGAATTGATCGTTTCAGCATATGATAATGATGGAATAGCAGTACCTACCATTGCAGCTGATAAAACAACAGGTAATGTTTTTTTTAAAGCTTTTTTCATAATAATTCCTCCCTTTCTAATAGATTTAATTGTTATATTTATTGTTACTCCTGTTGACTAACAGCTTAAGTATCTTTTAATTCAAACTATTGGTCAATTGGGTTAATTATCCCCCACAGTATTAAATATTCGAGTTTTAAACGACAATAAACTACATAATTAAATAGGTTAAATTGGGTTAATTTTGTAAAAAAAAAGGAACTTTCTACTGGGAAGTTCCTTTTTTGCTAGTTATTAAATTAGCACATACTCTGGTTAAATATTGGTTAAAATAAATAAAAAATGGAGGTACTTTTATGAAATTAATTAAATATATTTTAATAATATTTATTAGCTTATTAAGTTTAAATCACCATTCATATGCAACAAAAAAAACTACTACAGAAGAAAAATTCTATAATACTTTGCAATACGGTAAATTTGAATCTGCTTTACATAAATTTGAAACAGAAAATAATATAAAAATTAGCACACCTAAAAAATTTCCATTTGAAGTTACTCATAAATTTGGAAAAATTAATGATGGTACCGGTTATAACAGATTTTTGGATTTATATTATTACAATGAAAATACAAAAGAGTGGATAACAACTATTATTATCAATGGAAATAGAGAAATTCAAAAAATACCAACTGACCAAAATATAAAAGTAGATAACTTAAATGTAATGTATAGAAAGAGAAATGATGGGAATCTTACTGCTCAAATTGAGTTTCATAAAGAGAACCTAACATATGTAATATTAGTATCAAATAAAGTTAATAATTTCCAAAAAAACGATGTAGTTAATATTGTTAAATCAATAAAATAAGCACACAAAGTGTGCTTATTTTATTGGCGAGTATAATCAGCTTTACCCTCACCTTCACATTGGTAACTAGGGTCATTACCAAAACAAAGAGCTCGAACCTTATAAGATCCAGTTTTTGTAGCTCTCCAAGAAATAGCTCTTCCATCACCAAATGGACCTGCGTTAATCGTTGTACCAGGTACGACTAAACCAGTCGAATTATCAATTAGATAAAATCTCATGTTAAATTTGCTATCTGGGAATGTAGTACCATTAATTAAAACGTTAGCTCCATATGGAATGGTCATGTCAGGAGAATAACCTGCTGAATCACCGTATGCAAGTTGAACAGCAACACATACAGAGCTTGAATCTGAACAATTGTATGAATATTTTTGAGTAGAAACACCATCTGTACTAGCAGCATAACTAGTACTTTGACGAGAAGCGACAGCGAAAATAAGAATTAAACAAGTTAATAGAACTTTTTTAATCATTTTTTAACCTCCGTTATCTTGATATCCAAGTATTTCTACCAAATATTGGAAATACCTGTTAATTCTACAAAAATTAGACTAAATAATTATCGACAATTTCTATGAATAAAGTATGCAAATTTAGTTTACATAATGGAGGATTTAAATGAAGAAAATTTAAAAATGTAGTTAAAGACTAGCCAATCATGGCTAGTCTGTTTTTGTAGTTCTTTTTATGAATAACATATACATATCTAGTTTACAGAAATAAGCTTATCGGCAATAGCAAAAGGATCGCCCTTCAAAGGACGATCCTTTTTACGTACAATATCGTACAAAAAAATTAATCAAAAAGAAAACATCTTTATAATAAATTGTTATTTCATAATTTGTCATAGGAGAACTTTCCTGATTTTTAAAATTATTTTGTCAAATAAGAAGGTAAAATGGCGCAAAATGTGAAAATTAATACCAAGGTAAAATTTTCCAAAAACAAAACAAGGGAGTTCTTATTGTATGAAAATCAAAAAAATACTTTCAATGGCATTAGTATCTGGTTTAGTTTTAGGACTTACGGGGTTTAATAGTACTGCAAGTGCTGATTCAGAGGTGGTACAAAAGATTAATTTAAAACCTGAAAAAAATAGTGAAACACCGTTTGATAGTGTTACTTATACTAAGGATGGTACTGAAGAGAAATATGTAATAAAAGGAAGCAAAAAAGCTGATGGAATCATAAAGGAATATAACGTAAGGATAGATAAAGAAAATAAGACATATAAGGTTGAGAAGGTAGCTAATCCTATTGTGGAAAAAGATAGTAATTCTGAACCTACTGGAGTAATGCCACTAGCAGCTGGTACATATCATACAGCTTGGGTTAAAGCAAAGACGGTTGATTTACCAACAGTAGATTTATGTTATACAAAATTAACTGCAAATTGGGCAGACTATGGCTCCGATATTTCATTTGTTAGTCAAGATTTAGCAACCTGGGCTGCTAACCCATCTACAGCAAAAACTAATTGGTTCTTATCTAGTAAGCATTTATATACTGCTAAACCTAATAGTGATTATTCAAAAATTACTTATTCAGCTGATGCTTTTTATTATAACTACGACTTTTTGCTTCCTAATGTAAGAACTGACCTTCATCATGATATTTTTATTACTGCGAATAATAATGGAACATATACCTATGATGTAAATTGGGTACCTTCTGGAGAATTTAATAACGCATTATTTTTAACTGTAACAACTAGCTAAAAAATGAAAAAAAGAGATACTTAGTAAATAAGTTCTCTTTTTTTATTACTACATAATCAATGAAGAATAATATATCACTACGAGATATTAAGTTCTAATTACTTCTTTTTTTTTTGTAAAAAGCAAGAATGAATGGTATTAATGGTACAAATCCAAGTAGTCTGATCGAATCTCCAGCTCCTACAAAATAAAGCATTGGAAGTAAAAATAATGCACTCATATTTAGCGCTTTCCAAGAATTTTTCCATAATCCATAAATGAAAAAAAACAAACCAACTATGATCAATGTCCAAAAGATAATTCCTGGTAATATAAAATCCATATTCTCACCTCGCGTTTATAATAATATCTATGTCTATTATTATATGTTTTTTTCAATAGTTCTTTTTCTGTAAAGTTATTATGCAAAATTCATTTAGATTAAAATACAATAACTTGTTTATTAAGCGAAGCATTTATAAATGTTTTTAAACTACCTCATACTTATATTCTATAATTTTCCAATTAATCCTTTACGACCCACATTTACTTTGTACGTGATTCATAAGTATATCCAATTTTATTTCATTGAATATCCTATACAACTCTAGTTTACATAATGGACCTTATAGGTAACAAAAAAAGGATCTTCAAAAGAATGATCCTACATT
>NZ_FOMF01000002.1:0-8208 GCF_900112535.1 Bacillus sp. UNCCL81
GGAGCGACAGGAGCAACTGGAACAGCTGGAGCGACAGGAGCAACAGGCCCAACCGGTCCAACTCCGATAACTTCCACAAAAATTTTTGTATTTGAAGGGACGGCTACGGGTTTTCAGCGTATAGTCGGTTCACCTGGTGCAACTTCTCAAACTATCCCTATTACTATTGGAGCAACAGGAACCATAGTCGGATTTACAGCATCTGTAAATATAAATAACTTACCAGTTGGGTCATACACTTTTCAAATATGTGTTAATGTGATTAATAATGCAGTGGCACCCGCAGTTGCAAATATAATATCTACAATTACGTTTACTAATACAGCCGTTATGTCCGGAACCTTTATTTTTTCCATTAGACCGACAGATGTAGGGCCACAGCCCGTACTTTTCTCCAATGCTACCCCTTATGCACCAGCACCTGCAACTGTAACATGGACCACTAATATTCCTGGTAACCCACTTGCAAGAAATGATGCGTTATCTTTATTCCTGATTGGTAACTTGACACAAAGTGCAGTTTATGGAGTAGCTGCTTCTACTGCTATTTAATTAGACTTTGAAAATGCATTCTATAAAAAGAACTTAAAAATAAAGCATTATACAAAGTATCCGTGTGTACTTTAAATGTCGAACATTTTAAAACAAAAAGAAGGATAGGAAATCAGAAGTAGTATCTGCTATTTCTATCCTTTTTTGTACTACAAATAACCTCATTTACTACATCAACATTTTCTTATGTTATGCAACTAACTCATGCTTTAGTTGAACAACATGATCGGCTTTGTAGCCGATTTTTTTATTAAGCTAAATGGCAGTTTAGTTGAATAAGGAATGGTATAATAAATTCAAAAAAGAAGTTTTTTAACAGCAATTATTGTTAAATTTAAGGGGATAAATGAAAGTGGATATTGGATTTTTTTTATTTTGCTTATTCTTTATTGTTTCTGGAATTACACTAATAATAATGGGTTTAAGATATACTAAAGAAAAACGTGAAAACGATAAGAATAGCAGATATGTAATTGCAGGTAACGGTTGGTTTGATGAATTTTTAAGAACGGTTCTTCCATTAATGCCAGTATGGGTTACAAAAATTGTATATATTATTTTGGGCTTATTTTTACTAATTTTAGGTATAGATATGTTATTTTAATGTTTCGTAAAATCCTTTAATAATATTTTTAATTTAATACAACTAACTCATGCAATAGTACAACAAGCAATCAGATTCAGTGTTTAATCAAAAAACAAGAAAAGGGATGAAATATTGAATAAGTCAAAATGGATACCATTGTCTAATATTAAGGATGATGAGGAAATATGGGCAGGAGCAAGAGTAAGATTATACGATGTTGGATTGAATTCAAGTGACAAAGAAAAAGATTACTATGAATTTATAATTTCTTACATTTACGATAATAATGACCATCTTCAATTAACCAATTTAACACCAGGCAAAGCAGGATATGTAACATTTGTTTTAGAAAAGGATTTACCGAACAACTTTGGATTAGGTAAAACATTAAAATATTTAATAGGCTTAGAAAATGCCTATATTAAATTTGAGTTTGAATAATTAAAAACTAAGGGATGCACCTACTTTAAGGTGTTTTCCTTAGTTTCATAATTTATCAACATTATCTTATATAACTAACGCATGCGTGTGCGGCCGAGCCTAGGTCGTATCATATAGCGGGTGGGATTCCCGTCGAGTAAGAACTAGCCATTCACTCGTAGCGAGTCTTGGAGGGCTAAAGGTAACTTTAGTCTTTAAGCGTAGACAGTTAGGTTGCGGGCCGAAAGCCAAATGGTTGAAGGGATTGAGCTTCGAAATGTTAGTAAAACGAGAGGGCTGATGCCTTACGCATAGCAGAAAGCAACATTTTACCTTTCATTAAAGGCAAGAAGGGTAAAACCTCTCCGGAGTCAGAGACCTTGGCACGTAATACATTGATATGATACGGCAACTCGGGAGACCCTACTGGTCTTTTCATTTAGAAGAAGAGTATGGTGTACAAACGATAACAAGTAAGGAAACCAAATGCCGATGTAGGGAGCCGGATAGCAGCGTAGTACCTATGAAGTTGGGTAATGCCAATGGAGGAAAGGCTGCTACCAAAGAATCACCCTTAATAGGGACACATTTACTACACACAGAGGTAGAATAAATGGAAACAAAACTATTAAGGATAGTAGAATTAGCAATATTTAAGATTGCTACATTCTATGAATGATAACTTGGAGGAGCCGTGTGCATTAATAGTGCAAGCGCGGTTCTGAGAGGGGTTGTACAACAATGGGAGCTGATCAATCGATCGGCTCCTTTATTATTTTTAGAGTTAAGTTGAATTAGAAATGATATAGTAATTGGGTCGAAATAACTCAGATGGATGATCAAAAATTTATTGGAAAACTAGATAACAAACCTTATTGAATACAAGATTTAAAAGCTGGCGATGAAGTTGCATTTGGAATTGAAAACATTTGTGATACAGAATATGATGACCCAAATTCCTCAAATTGGGATTACTATTTTGATACAAAGGTCATTGTTAGTGATGATGTACTTGAAAAAAGAGAGTTTAACTTTCTACTAAGGGATGTTTCGAAAGGCGAAGGTGACTCTGGTTGGTCAATATTAAGTGGTTTCGAAGATGATGAATTTCTTGGTGATTCCAAAAATTTTCAGGTTATATCTATTGGTGTAATCCTAAATATCGATGACTCCATTCTAGATTTTATTGAAGAACCTCCTTTATGTGCATACGAAAGAAACGAAGACGGCAACTTTATTAAAATAGAAGACTGCGATTGGGAAACATATTTAAATGAATAAGATCATCTCTTCTTATTCAAATACCATGAAAATAACTATCTACTAAAAAGTTGTTCCATTAACCATTTTCCTTATGCAACTAAACTGCCAGTAAATTACCGATAAAAATAAACAAAAAAAAAGACCTTTTCTAAGGTCCTTCGGTGTTTTTTGACTAACGTTTTAATCTATTACTGGACTTGTAAATCAAAGAAATGAGCAATCACAATGCCTCGTCTTTTTAATAGTTGCCTAACTCTAATTTGTAGTTAATCGTTTTCTATATAGGAAAAAGAATACAATCGCAATCAATAAGGCAGTTGGAAAAATGACTAAACTATACTTTGCAAAAATAGACGCAACTTTATCCCATTCTTCACCAAAAATTTTTCCTAATGTTATAAAAGTGAATCCCCAAAGGATTGCTCCAATAAATGCAAACGTTGCAAATTTTCTATACGAATATTTATTAATGGCAGCAAAATAAGCAGTTAAATGCCTGACTCCGGGTATAAAAAATCCTATTATAAGAATATATGGTCCAAATTTTGTAAATAAGCTTTTTGTCATTTCAATTTTTTTCTCTGTAATATGAACTTTTGGTCCATATTTATTAAGTAAAGGTAAACCAAATATGTATCCAAGTAAATAGCTTAATGAGATTCCACAAATGATTCCAATCATCGCACAAGCTATTGAAGGTAAATATAATAATCTACCTATAAATACATTATAACCTATGTATACTAAAAGAATTTCATCTGGTAGTGGTAATCCTATAATTCCTCCTATTAATGCTAAAATGATGCCTAAATAACCATAGTGACTAATTAGTAAGTTTAAATGGTGAACCATTGATATACACATCCTCGATTTTTTCCGCGTGAAGTAAATAGGCAAAAAATTAATTTTAAAGATAATATCATTGTATACAAACAAAAGTATTTTATAGCATTTTTTTAAATATGGCAATTCAAAATTCAAATAATTTTGTTATTATTAGAATGATTTAATATTACGATAGAAAATAATGAAATTTAGGTGCTAAAAATGATTAATTATTATGAAATAACCCCAAATATATTTAGTAGGAAAGAAACAATCATCATGTTTCATGGTTGGGGTTCAACGATTGAATCACAAATAAAACTTGGCAATGAGCTATCTGAATTAGGATTTAAAGTTGTTATTCCCGAAATTAAATACCATGATTCCAGACAAGCTCTAAATAACCATTTCGATCAAGAGATTTTACAAACATATTTTTGGAAATCGATATTTGAAACAATTGATGAAGAAGATGAAATGATATATCAGCTTAATTTACAAAAAGAAAATACGATTCTGTTAGGCAGTTCAATGGGTGGTTTCATTGCAAGTGGAATGTTTTTTTCAAACAATAGTTATGCCGGGCTAATTAATATTAATGGATCAAGTTCTTATATTTATTCTGAGCAGGATTTTCGTATAAAAGATAGAAGAGAACCATTAAATGATAGTGAATTGGAAAAGTTTGTGATATATGATCCAAAATATAAAAAAAGTACGATAAGAAAGCCTGTTTTATTTTTACATGGCGAACAGGATCTAGTTATTCCAATTGGTGGGCAACTCGATTTTTTAAAAACAAATCATCATTATTATATAGATTTTCTTAAGTATAAGGATGTAAATCATACAATCACAACTAGTATGAAAAACGACATATTGAATTGGCTTGATAAAAATTTTAAATAGGAGAGGATTTTATATGAGTGAAAATTCACTACCAAATGGATTAGCTAAACCTGCAATTAGAGCATTAACTTCAGAAGGTTACTTACAGTTGGAGCAATTCACACAATTAAGTGAAGCGGAAGTATTAAAATTACATGGAATGGGACCTAAGGCGATTATGACAATTAAAAATGCATTGGAAGAGAATGGATTATCTTTTAAAAAATAATATTGGCTAGCGATTAAGAACTGATCAAATTTCAGTTCTTTTTTTGTCTTTATTAAGTAAATGAAGGTGTTATAAAAAATCATTGATTAACTCATTTTTACCATAAGTTGTTAGGATATTAATATAAACTATAGTGATATAATGATTCTTATCGATTAATTTTCATAAAAAGGAGGAAGGCTATTGAAACCTAACTTGTCTCCTATACAAAAAAAAGGAAACCGTTATTATTTAACAGTAAATAAGAAATTTTGGTTTAGCCATTTTATTTCATTTTCTTGGTTACTTTTTTCAATTTATTTATCAATTCCTTGGGTAAAGGACTTATCTGACGTTGTTACTACGCCAGTAGCAATCATCATAATAGGAGGTATTGCCTATATACCGGGCTATATGAGCACTTTTTTAGTCATAAGTTTACTACTCGATAAACAACCGAATTTTAAAAATGAATTTCCAGATGATTCGGTAACTGTATTAGTGGCTGCTTATAATGAAGAAGGTGCTATTTTTAATACGTTAAAATATATTTCAGATCAAGACTATACTGGTGAAATAAACGTTATCGTTATTAATAATAATTCAACTGATGGTACAGATCGTGAAGTAATGAGGGCGAAAACAGAGTTAAATTCAAATATAACTTTATTACATCAACCAAAACCAGGTAAATTTCATGCACTTAATTTAGGTTTGGAGTATGTAAAAACAACATATGTCATTACATTAGATGCAGATACATTAATTCATCCTTCCGCAGTAAGATACTTAGTTTCAAGAATAAAAAGTAGCCCTACCGATGTTTGTGCTGTTGCTGGCTCAATGTTAGTTCGTAATAGTCGTGAAACATTTTGGACTAAGATCCAAGAATGGGACTACTTTTTAGGAATTGCTTCTATAAAAAGACTTCAGGGATTATATCAAGGAACACTAGTTGCACAAGGGGCGTTTAGTTTATATAAAACTGATTGTGTCAAGGAAGTCAATGGTTGGCCAGATGCAATTGGAGAAGATATCGTTCTAACATGGAGACTTTTACAAAAGCAATGGAAGGTATATTTCGAACCTTTAGCAGTAGCATTTACTGATGCACCTACTACCTTTGGTCATTTTGCTAAACAAAGATCAAGGTGGGCAAGAGGGATGGTTGAAGGACTAATTGAAATAAAACCGTGGCAACAACCACAAGTATATACAAAGTATTTAACTGGTATTAACCTCTTGATGGTTTACTTAGATCTTATTTACACTTTATGTTGGATTCCTGGATTGATTTTAGCGTTTTTTGGAATCAACATTATTGTTGGACCAATGACTTTATTAGTTCTCCCATTAACATTCATTAGCTATTCAATCCTTTATTTTTACCAGAAAAACTATGTTTTCCGTAATTTAAATTTAAGAATAAGAAATAATCGTATAGGATTTCTATTCTTCCTATTATGCTATCAAATGATTATGTCGCCAATTTCACTTTATGGCTATATTCAAGAATTCTTTAAATTAAAACGAGTTTGGGAATAAAAACTTTATCATCATAAAAAAAGGGGATCACTAAAGTAAAAATACTTTTTGTGATCCCCTTTATGTTTTTATAAATTTTTTGTTTCTTTCTTTATTGAGCTATCTAACTTCATCTTTAATTGAACTTCTTGATCCGCGATAATATCATCATCTTCGGCATTATCACGAACAACCTTTTGGGTTAAAATTGAGCCTACTGCTACTAATAGCATAACTGCAATATAATAACCTTTTTCGTTTAACTCCATATCTGCATTATAAAGTCCAATACAAAACAAAAATACTCCTGCAACTAATGTAAAGTAAGCTAAAACAGTAAATGCTGGTGTGTTTCTACGTCTGTGCTTCTGCAAATTTAATCACGCTCCGCATAAGATTTTACAAAATTATTTGACGTTAAAAAATGCTATTAAGAAGATATAAATGATTTCAAATTAATTCTTAACGTCTGTTATTATTATATAAAATTTGTTGTTAAATAGTAATAAAATTCTAATAAATTAGTAAATTGGAAAATATTACTGGAATTTTTTAGGAAAAAGCTAAATAAAAAATAGAGAAATACAAAAAGGTATCTAATCACAAATAGATAGGAAATATTTATTTGGAGAGGATGGTCAGATTTTGAGTAATAGAGGTGCTGGTATTGGTGGAATCGTGTTTGTAGGCTGTATGTTTCTAGGCGGAGGAATTGGAAGTTTATTACATGAACCACATTCTGGTTGGCTAATTGGAATGGGTGTTGGATTTTTAGGGCTCGCTTTAACAAGATTTCTAATAAAAAGTTAATTCGGGAACTAAAAAAGAACCACAAGGGAAATGATAACCTTGTGGCTCTTTCAATTGAAGAGGACTTTTATAAATAAAATCGATCCCTAATTTCTTTTGATGGAATCATACACGATTCGTTTTTTCCAAAAAATTTAAAACGATTTCTTGCGATCAGTCTATATAAATGGTCACGTATTGTTGTTGGGATTATGATAAAGGCATAGAAAAATTTTGGCCAACCTTCTAAATTTTTTGCAATAGAAAGGGCAGCTGAAGATTCAATTTTTATTTTTCCATTTTGTACAAGAATAATTGAATCAATTGAACAAAGTTCGGGGTGATCCTTCTTAAGCTTTTCGCCAAAAGTAGATTGTAATGCGGCAAAATGAAAATATCCTTTTTGGTCATGTTTAATAATAAATTGAACGGCTCCATTGCACAAAATACATTCACTATCAAATAAAATAATTGGCCTCTCACTCATAATATATCCCCTAAAGATTATTCTTGGTTCACCATATGGTAAGCAACATTTCTTAAATGTTGTAATAATGGCTCTTTAATTTCTTCATCTAGATCGACATCATCCATCGCTTTTCCCATGCAATCCAGCCAGTCATGCGCTAATTCAATTGTAATTGGAAAAGGCAAATGACGCGCGCGCATTCTTGGATGACCACGTTCCATACTATAATATTGTGGTCCACCTAAAAACTGTGTTAAAAATAGTTTTTGTTTACGTGCAGTCTCCTCCCAGTCACCTGGAAATATTGGTGAAAGTCTCTCATGCTTTGAAACATAAGAATAAAAAGTATCCACAAGCTCTTCTAATTTTTCTTTCCCTATATAATCATACATTGTTTGATTTTCGTTACTCAAAAGAAAATACCTCCATTAACTTCAAAAAATACAATTAAGATAGGTTTATTTTATCTCTTTTTGGACTTTATGAGAAGTAAATAGGAACGTTAGGGTAATATAATTTATTATTAAAAGATATTGTCCCACTTTTTATGGGAACCCTCGTTTTTTAAGAAAGAAGATGAAATATAGTAACTCATAGGAGGTTCATGAGTAAGTAAAAAAGGAAGAAGATGAAAATAACTTACCCATAGGAGGTTCATGAGTAAGTAAAGAAGCAAAAAGATGA
>NZ_FOMF01000002.1:8464-16734 GCF_900112535.1 Bacillus sp. UNCCL81
AGTAAGTAAAAAAGTAAAAAGATGAAATAACTTACTCATAAGAATTTATATGAACTAATCGGCTAAATTTCTATAAAGAGTCGTTCAGTCAGTCGTATTAACATCAAATCATAAACTTAGGTGAGATGCCTCCCTATACATACTTCAACTTCAGAGCTTTCCCAAAGTGCTAGTACATTTTATCGTGATTTAAGAGATAGCCCCTATCCTTTATAAGCATCAATTAAGTTGTTTAGATTGATTTTATTCTTAGTTTGGAGAATAGCTTTCATTACTCGTTCAGATTTTTCTAGATTAGAGTCATTTAATAGTTCAGGTAAAATGGTCGGAACAATTTGCCATGAGACACCAAATTAATCTTTTAACCAACCACATGCTTGAGCATTTTTATCTCCATCCTTTGATAATTTTTCCCAATAATAATCTATTTCTTCTTGGGAGTCACAATGAACGATGAATGAAATTGCTTCTGTAAATTTAAAGTGAGGTCCACCGTTTAACGCAACAAAATCTAACCCCTCTAAGCTAAATTGAATGGTCATAACCGCACCTTCTTCCATACTGTTTGGATCATGTCTTTCTTTTCCGTATCGTGTGATTCTTTCAATTTTTGAATTCTTAAATATAGAAGTGTAATAATTTACGGCTTCTTCGGCTTGTGTATCAAACCATAAATTCGTTGATATTTTTTGAATTTTACTTTGCATAGCTTTTCTCCTTTAATCCAAAAACGTTTATAATAATTAGATATTGGTTTTAGATATGATTCAAACTTTATCAGTTTTAACTATATTCAGGCATTAATACACGTTAATAGAATATATAAAAAAATGAAATTATACTAGCATAGGAGGTGAGTCAATGAATCAATGGGCACCAAAGAGCGGAAGAGTTATTTTACATGTCGATATGAATTCATTTTTTGCTTCAGTTGAAATAGCGAATGATCCATCATTAAAAGGTAAACCAGTAGTTGTGGCCGGTAATGAAAAAGAGCGGAGGGGAATAATCGTAACTGCAAGTTATGAAGCTCGAGCCTATGGAATCCGGGCAACAATGCCATTATGGGAAGCACGAAAAAAATGTCCTGAGATGATTGTGAAAACGCCAACTTTTGAAGCTTACCGAAAAGTCTCAAGGCAAATATTTGAAAAATTAGGTGCAATAAGTCCTAAAATTGAAGTAGCATCAATTGATGAAGGATATATTGATATAACTGATTGTGATGAAAAACTAGGTCATCCAATTAAAATAGCTGAAATGATCCAGTCAATGTTGTTAGAAGATCTTGATATGCCATGTAGTATCGGTATTGGTCCAAATAAATTTCTTGCGAAAACAGCTTCAGATATGAAAAAACCACTTGGAATTACTGTTCTTCGAAAGAGGGATGTTCCTACTATTTTATGGCCTAGAAAAGTAGGAGAGATGCATGGTGTTGGTAAGAAAACTGAAGAAAAATTAAATGAAATTGGCATTATTACAATAGAAGATTTGGCAAAAAGTGATGAAGAACAAGTACAAGAATTATTAGGTGTAAACGGTAAATCTTTAAGAAATAAGGCAAATGGAATAGATGAAAGAGAAGTCGATCCTAGTCGTATGCTTTCACATAAGACAATTGGCCAATCAACGACATTTTCATTTGATGTTTTTGAGGAACCAATGATTGCAGAAAAATTTGAAGCTCTATCGAAACGGGTTGCTGAACGATTAATTAAGAAGGGTTTAGTTGCTGACACTGTGACAATTACACTTCGATTTAGTGACCGAAAAACAATTAATCGAAGTAAAAAACTTACTACACCTGTACAACAAGCTAATGAAATCTTTAAAGAGGCATTTGACCTATGGAAAAGAAATTGGAACGGAGAACCATTACGTTTAATCGGAGTAACTGCCTCACAATTAAATCCAAAAGATGAAATATCAAAGCAATTGGACTTATTTTCTTTTGAAAAGGATGCCAAACAAGAACCTTTGTTTGAAACATTACATAAATTGCAAAATAAATATGGAGAACAAGTGATTAGTTTAGGGAGACAAAAAAAGAAAATTGACTCAAACAATATATTAGATATATTGAAATCTACAGAGTAAACAGCTGGTGCGGTTTCTTAATCGAAGAACCCTTTTTTATTCTCTACGAAAAAAAGACGGTCTATTAATTAGACAGTCTTCAAATAGTTAATAGAACCGTTTAAACTTTCTCGATAATAATTTTAGTTGCTGTTGGAAGATATTGTTCCACTGCATTCAGTACATTTTGATCATCCTGATATGCACCGACTTGTACTCCGTCTACGATTACTCTATGCATTTCAGCCTTAGCCTTAGCTGTTAAGTTAAATGCTTTTACTAATCCATTTACATGCCCTTGAGCTACTTTTTGACGCCAATTTGGGTCTTTTAGTTTTGCAGCATCACTTGCATTATCAATGAAACCATTTTCAGTCAAAATCGCTGGCATATTTGATTCACGTAATACATGAAAATTAGCTTTCTTTTTACCACGATCAGTTAGACCATTTACCTTTACGATCTCTGGATGTAAAACGTTTTGATACTGAGCTGAAGTAGACGTATCTGACAAACTATCATGTATATAATCCTCATAACCTGACGCTGATGTATTAAATGAATTGATATGAACAGATAAAAAGTAGCTAGCACCCCATGAGTTTGCATCATTAGTACGTTCAGTTAAAGAACGATCAGTATCGGTAGATCTGCTCATTCTAACCTCAACGTCATTGTAGTTATTCAATAAATCTCGTATTCTTAATGCGATATCCAAAGTTAAGTCTTTTTCCTTTAATCCATTACCTACTGCACCTGAATCAGAGCCACCATGACCTGGATCTAAATAAAGTTTCAACATTTTTTTATAATCCCCTCCTAAAGATAATGTATTCAAAGTAGCCTTTAGTTGAAATGGACAAGCATCTAAATGTATATAACCAAATTTAAGACATTTAATTGAATTAGGCATTCATTCTAATAGATTCTTTTATTTAGATTGATAGTTAAGTAGGGGAATACTAAAATATTGTCGAATTTATAGATTAGGTTATTTTGTTATCCAATATAACTATTGCAGAGAAGCCAAGGAGGAAAAGTGTATGTATACAAAAATGAAAGCGAATGAACACGTTTATTCATCACATCGTAATGTGGTGTATGCTAGAAATGGAATGGTCGCTACTTCTCAACCATTGGCTGCACAAGCGGGCCTTGATATTTTAAAAAAGGGTGGTAATGCAGTAGATGCTGCAATCGCTACAGCTGCTTGCCTTACAGTAGTAGAGCCTACTTCAAACGGCATTGGCGGGGATGCTTTTGCATTAGTTTGGATGAACGAAAAGTTATACGGTTTAGATTCAAGTGGACCAGCACCTAAAAATATATCGATTGAAAAAGTAAAAGATCTAGGTTATGAAAAAATGCCTAAGTATGGTTGGGTGCCAATAACAGTTCCTGGTGCTCCTGCTGCTTGGGTAGAATTATCGAATCGGTTTGGGAGACTTTCATTAAAGGAAGTGCTACAACCGGCAATTGAATATGCTCGTGAAGGTTTTCCGATTTCACCAACATTAGGTAAGTTTTGGAAGAAGGCTTATGAAATATACAAAAAGGAGTTAAACTCTGAGGAGTTTGCTGCTTGGTTTGATACGTTTGCCCCAAATGGAAGAGCTCCTGAAGTAGGAGAAATTTGGTCGTCACTGGATCATGCAATAACTTTAGAAAAAATAGCCGAAACAAATGGAAAAGATTTTTATAAAGGTGAAATTGCAGATAAAATTATTGAGTCTTCAAATCAATATGGTGGCTTTTTAGCAAAAGAAGATTTAGAGTCTTTTAAACCGGAATGGGTAAATCCAATTAGTATAAATTACAGAGGCTATGATGTGTGGGAAATTCCACCTAATGGTCAAGGCATTGTCGCACTGATGGCTTTAAATATATTGAAAAATGATCAGTTTGATGACAAAGAGAACGTAACTACATATCATAAACAATTTGAAGCAATGAAGTTAGCTTTTGCTTGTGGAAAGGAATATGTGACAGACCGAAAGTTTATGAAGACTTCGGTGGAGAGTCTATTAAGTGATCAATATGGAAAAGAACGTTTTTTAGAGATCACGGAAACTGCTCATACACCATTACCAGGAAGACCGCCTAGTGGAGGCACTGTTTATTTAGCAACAGCTGATGCAGATGGAAATATGGTCTCATTTATTCAAAGTAATTATATGGGTTTTGGGTCAGGTATCGTAATTCCTGGAACTGGAATTGGATTGCAAAATAGGGGTTGTGATTTTAGCTTAAATGAAAAACATGCCAACGCTTTAATCGGTGGAAAAAAATCATATCATACGATTATTCCGGCATTTTTAACAAAAAATAATAAAGCAATTGGACCATTCGGTGTAATGGGTGGTTATATGCAGCCTCAAGGTCATGTTCAAGTAATCATGAATAGCATCGATTTTTATTTAAATCCACAAGAAACTTTAGATGCTCCTAGATGGCAATGGATTGAAGGGAAAATAGTTGAAGTCGAACCTAGTTTTCCGCAAGAGATTATAGAAGAGTTACAGGCTAAAGGTCATGAAATTAAGGTTGCAGATGATACTGGAAGTTTCGGGCGAGGCCAAATTATTTGGAGAAATGAAGATTCTGGCGTTTTAATGGGTGGTACAGAATCAAGAACGGACGGTTGTATAGCAAGTTGGTAAATATGAAAAGGAAATGATTTAATGAAACAATTAGAAATATTCATCGCGTTTTTTCGAAGTAGTATATTAGGATATGGTGGAGGACCATCTACGATTCCTCTAGTTTATAAGGAAGTCGTTGATACGTATAAATGGATGAAAGACGAAGAGTTTTCTGAAATTTTAGCTATAGGTAATATGCTCCCAGGTCCAATCAATACAAAATTAGCAGGTTATATCGGTTATCGTATGGGTGGTATAATCGGAATGCTAAATGCGATTATTGCAACGATCCTACCGACAATCCTATTAATGATTATACTATTAACATCATTATCGTCTTTTAAAGATATAAAATGGGTTAATGGGATGAAGGAATCAATTGTACCTGTTGTTGGGGTAATGTTAGGTGTATTAACATGGCAATTTTATCAAAGTTCAAAAAAAGGATTGAAAACACCAACAATATTAATTCATTTAGTTGTTGGATTGTTTCTAATTCAATTTTTACACATACATCCAGCGATTATTATTGGTAGTTTACTAATATTTGCAATCTTCCAACCAGTAAAAGCAACTTCCTCAAATGACCATCAGACGAGGAAGGGGAGTACAAACGAATGATTTATTGGAAATTATTTCTTTCATTTCTTATAACGAATCTTTTAGGATATGGTGGGGGGCCAGCTACAATCCCATTAATTCAAAATGAAGTTGTTACACAAAAACATTGGTTAACAGGGCAAGAATTTCATGAAGCGTTTGCAATGGGAAATGCCTTACCAGGACCTATCGCCACAAAAATGGCTGGCTATATTGGATATAAAATTGGAGGAATCTTTGGTTCCTTTATTGCAGTCTTTGCAACGGTATTCCCTTCTTTATTGCTAATGATTCTATTGATTGGGTTGCTTTATAAAAATCGTGACTCAATTCGAGTGAAGAGAATGACAGCATATGTAAAACCGACAATTGTTGTCCTTTTAGGTCTACTTACATATCAATCTTTTTCTGATTCGTTTCATGATATTGGAGCATTCCAAGTTATTTTTATTGCGGCTTGTACATTTTTCTTAATGGAAAAATTTAAGATTCATCCGGCTTTTGTAGTACTTGGTGCATTAATTTATGGTGCCATTAATCTTTAAAAATAAAAAAAGAAACCAATTAATTGGTTTCTTTTTCATTTTCTTTTTCCTTTTCCTTGCTCATAACTTCTTCATAATCTTTATTAAACCAAAGTGGATCCATATTATCTACTTCGCCATTATAATTAATCAAAATTTCTTCGCCAGCTTTAATGTCTTTGTAAGCGAAAAAATCAAATGTGTGATTATCAAAGTTAATATCGTAAGTTGCATTTGCATCATAAGAATGGTTGAATAGCATTCCGTATCCTAGAAGAATAGCTGAATGATTAATACCATATTCAAATGCGTAGTCTGCTAATAAAGTTTTCTCGATATGCTCATGTTCCTCGTTCGGGTAAGAAATAACTGGCGCCTCGTGTATTAATTCACCTTTTGCAATATCACGTGTTGCAAAGACACCTCGATTAAATTCACCGTCACTCAACGTAGAAGTTTTAATTTCAATCATAATTACACCTATAATTCTCTCTTAAGTCTTATAGATAGTTTGCCATTATTTTAAATATAAATCAATTTTTTTATCTATTTATCGTTATTCACAAAAAAAAGTGCGTCTCTTATTCGAGCGAAAGGAGTAGTAAAGCTAATATTAGATTAAAAACTGATAAAATTTTAAAAATCTAAGTATATATTTTGCCAAAACATCAAATTATAAAATTGTTATATATATATAGGGAGGCAGATTATAATGAAATTTTTTTATAAGATTATGATTTTATTGATTGTAATGTCTTCTATTCTTCCAGGAAATAAGCAGGTAAATGCAACTAGCAAAAAGGAATTTCTGCGAATTGAAGGATATAAGCCAAACCAAACTGTTAACAAAATTCCTAATCTAGCTGATATTTTCCAGGTTTCAACAAATCAGATCCTAGTAACTTTTGATTCACAAGTTGATATTTATTTAGGAACAAAAGCATCTTTTTATTGGATTCAAAGTTTATCTGATAAAATCCCTACCGGAATTGCATCACTAGGAAACAAAAGTCAATTTAATGCAAGGAATGCCTTATCAAATAATCAAGTTACAATTACAAAGGTACAAGGAGATAACAATTCATTCTTGTTAACCTTTAAACAAGAAATCCCTTCAAATAAGCGATTTAAACTAGCAGTTCGTCATTTGCACGCTCCTGGTGGAAAACCATTTGATGGTATAAATGGTATAAAAGTATTTACAGGTAAATAATTATTTTGTAGTTTGTCTACATGATTGATGTAATCCCCTATTGCAGAGGGGATTTTTTTATGTCTTGTAATGAATAATGTTACCAAGCGATCGGTAGAAATTAAATGTAGTGTAGTTCAAAGAAATTTTTTTGAACAGGGTATAGCTTACTCCAAAAAAAATCTTAAAAATTATAAATTATAGAATTGACTTTAACGTTGCGTAAAGGTGTATTGTAAAGATGTCAGGAGGTAGTCGCAATGGAATACACTGTACAAAAGCTTGGACTTCTAGCAGGAATCAGCACAAGGACTTTAAGATATTATGATGAGATTGGGATTCTTAAGCCGGCAAGAATTAACTCATCAGGATATCGGATTTATGGTCAAGCGGAAGTAGATCGCTTACAACAAATCTTATTTTATAGAGAACTAGGTATGAATTTAGAAAACATTAAAGAAATTATCACGTCACCTGACTTTAATAGTACCAAGGCGTTAAACGAGCATCGTGAGCGGCTTCTTGATAAAAGAAAGCAATTGGATTTATTAATTTCAAACGTTGAAAAGTCAATTGCTCTAACAGAGGGGAGAATTACAATGTCAAATAAAGAAAAATTTGAAGGTTTTAAGAAAGATATGATTGAAGAAAATGAAAAGAAATATGGAAAAGAAGCACGTGAAAAATATGGGGATGAAGCTGTTAATAAAGCAAATCAAAAAGTAATGAATATGACAGAAGAAGATCATAAAGAAGTAACGCGACTTGCTGAAGAATTAGCAAAAACACTAGCTGAAGCATATAAAACGGGTGATCCATCAAGTGAAATTGCCCAAAAAGCAGCTGATTTGCATAAACAATGGTTAACATTTTATTGGAGCAAATATAGTAAGGAAGCTCATGCAGGCCTAGCCCAAATGTATGTAGACGATGAACGCTTTAGAGCACATTACGATAAAGAACAACCAGGAACTGCTGAATTTTTAAGAGATGCAATTCATATTTACACGCAACATAAAAAATAAGTCGGGGATGGTGTACTTAGGCAAGTTCTAAGTACACCTGTTCTTAATTCGTGAAGGTTCATGAGTAAGTGAAACAGCAAATAAGAAAAAAGGTGACTCATGAGGGGTTCATGAGTAAGTAAAACAGCAAAAATAAGAAAAAAGGTACCGCATGAAGGGTTCATGAGTAAGTAAAACAGCAAAAATAAGAAAAAAGGTGACTCATGAG